>LGHA01000022.1 GCA_001508595.1 Anaerolineaceae bacterium 46_22
CTCTTCAAAGCCACTGGTACCAAAGTCAAAGAAATCTTGCGAGTGATCTCGTTAGATTTGGTTTACGATCCAGCCAGGGGCGGAGCTTTTTTAAGAGCTCTAAACCAACAACAATCTGAAGGGACAATACCAATGCCTAAACCAGAAGAAAACAATACCCCACCCGAACAGCCAGCAGCCGAGCCAGTTTTGGCAAAACTGCAAGCTGATCAGGCTGCCATGCGTGAGCTGCTCAATGAGCAAGAGCGCCAGCAGAAACTTGACCAGGCTTTAAAACAAGCCGAAGAAACACGAGTCCAAATGTGCAGTTATCTACTTGAAAGCGGGCTGTCAGCATCCAAGCTGCCGGCGCCCATTCAAGAGCGCATCCGTAAGCAATTCAAAGACAAAATCTTTGAAGCATCCGAGCTTCAGGAGGTGATCCAAGATAGCCGACAAATGCTGTCGGACCTGACAGCCCAATCCGCTGTTAGTGGCCCAGGTCGCATCAGCGCCATGTACAACGAGGGCGACAAGCTCCAAGCTGCCGTTGACGATCTCTTCGGTGCACCCCGTGATCAGGGCGCAGAAGCCCTCAAGACTGCCCGTCTTTCGGGCATCCGTGAGCTTTACCTTATGCTCACTGGTGACCAGGACTTACACGGTGGCTACCACCCCGATCGGGTCCAGCTTGCCACCACCGCAGACTTCACAGGTCTCGTCAAAAACGCACTCAATAAAATCGTGGTGAACACATGGGAACAACTCGGAAGAGCAGGCTACGACTGGTGGAAACAAATATCCGTGCAAGAACACTTCGGCACACTGCACGATATCACCGGTACGCTTGTGGGTACAGTGGGCACCCTCCCAACCGTCGAAGAAGGCGCAGAATACACCGAACTCGAGATCGGTGACAGCCCTGAAACCGCCAGCTTCACCAAATACGGCGGCTACATTCCCCTCACTCTCGAACTGATCGACCGTGACGAAACCCGCAAACTCAAAGCCTACGCTCGAGAGCTCGGCTCCGCCGGCCTGCGCAAAATCTCGCAGCTTGTCTCCGACATTTTCACCGCAAACGCCGGCATCGGGCCAACCATGGCCGACACAGGCGCCCTCTTCAATGCCACCGCAGTCACTACCGCGGGTGGCCACGCCAACCTCCTCACAGCTGCCCTCACCCTTGATAATTGGGATCTTGCTTGTGCGGCTGTTTATAACCAGCCAATGCTCATCAAAAACGCTGCTACTTTCTATGGCACCGGTCCCAAGATGGCAATTAATCCCAAGTTCCTGCTTGTGCCACGTGCGCTTCAGAACACCGCCTGGCAGCTCCTCAATGGAACATTCGTTCGAGAAGCTACTTACGTTTATGACAACGTGCTTAAAGGGTCGGCAGTTCCCATCACCGTGCCCGAGTGGACCGATGCAAACGACTGGGCTGCAGTCTGTGATCCGGTAATCGCCCCATCAATCTACGTCGGTGAGCGCTTCGGCATTATGCCCGAAATCTATGTCGCCGGTGACGAGCTTTCCCCGGCAGTCTTCATGAACGATGAGCATCGACTCAAAGTCCGCCACTTCCTCGCAGTCTGGGTTAACGACTTCCGCCCGCTGCACAAATCGAATGTGGTCTAAGACTGATATTTTTTTCGCCCCCCAGCGGTCAGACATGATCAGGGTTATTGGTCGGGATTGGTGATGCTGGTGAAATCAATCCCAAATTTAACAACCGTTCGGGAGGTCTCTCGCTTTGCTTGCACTCTTCGAGCGTGAACGCCTAAGCCCCCCTTGGGGGGGGTCTTAGGCGCTCGCTCGAGCCCCTATCAGCTATCAGCTATCAGCTATTAGCTATTAGCTACTTCGAAAGGATCAAAATCATGGGTTATGTAAATATCTCCCAACTCTCCCAGTTCATACCTGCTACCGATTTTGTCAAAATCGGCACAGGTACCTGGACTTCAAAGTTAACCAGTAATGTTCTTTGTTTAGAACGTGCAGCAGCCGCAGCTGATATTCAGGTCTACGTACCGGTTTCCCTCATGTCCTCACCCATCAAAACCCAGGGCGCCAAAATCCTCAGCTTGGATCTCTGGTTCAAAATCGCTGCCGCTGAGGTTGACATGCTCATGCCAGCTTGCTTTAAAACCACCCTCTCTGCTAACGGTTCCCCCGTTTCAGCTGCAGTGTACGAGGATGTCATCTCAGACGCTGCCCACTCAGCCCCCCTTGCTGCAGGTACCATCGGTGACCACAAGATGTCTCTCACTTTCACCAACCCTCCGTTTTTCCTGGAGGACACCATTTATTCATTTGGCTTCGCCATCAATGGCACCAACTTAGCAGTAATCACACTATTCGGAGCCCAGGTTTCCTACCTGCTCCGTCTCTAATCGAAAGGAACATATCATGGAAAAATTAAAACTACTCTTAGCATCCCGTAAATTTTGGGCAGCCCTGATCGGCTTATTCCTCATCATCCTCAAAGCCTGGCATCCTGATTTTCCCCTGGCTGAGGAAGAGCTCACAAACGTTGTTTACGTGATCGTTGCCTACATCATGGGCACCGGCATCGAAGACGGCCTAAGCCGCACCCAGGTCTTCAAAAAAATCTCATAAATCTTTATTGCTATCTCCCTTTAAAAATTCCCCCCGCTTGCGGGGGGTTAGGGGGGTGCCATTCACCACTCACCAACAACGAAAGGAATCCATGTCTTCCCAACTCAATTACAAATCCATCGCCACCAAACTCGTCAACGGCGAACCCCTCGCGTACAAAGCCCTTCCCGACGGTGGGCTTGCCGTGATCGCGCCCACCGGTCAAAAATTCATCTTCACCACAGAACAGGTCCAGGCTGCGCGACAAAAGATCAAACCCGATCCAAAACCGGCAGCCAAACCGCCGACAAAGCGAGGGCACCCTCAAAAATCCCCATCCGATTCAAAGAAAGTGAGCCCATAAGATGCCTGCCAGCCTGACAAGTGTCAAAATACAGCTTGAAATCCAGCTCTCGGAGCTTTCCAGCCTCGTCTGGTCATCAGATGCGCTTGAAGAAGCCATCAGGGCTGCATTGGCTGAAATTGCCAGCACCTACGGCGCAGCGGTCACCCTGAGCGGCTTGGACGGGGCAATCAGCACCACGCTGGAAGATGCCGATGTGCATGCCCTTGTCATTGGCGGCGTGGCTCATGCTGCGCGCTTCCGCATTTTTGGGCGTTTTGAAGAAGCGACTCCTGAAGATTTCAACCATGAAGCCTTGATACGTTGGGCGGAAGCGGCGATGGCAGAATTTCAATCTACCCTGACCCGGATCCGGCTGCGTCGTTTCCAGGAATCAACTGATCATCCTTATTCTCCCTGGGATTGGGATGAAGGGAGGACTTTCCTGTGAACCAGATCGCCATTGGAGAGGGTTCGAACTTTATCGTCCTGGAAGGACAGTCGGCGGCAGCGGCTTTCTACCACGCCCTTCCATGCTTTTCTGATACCCCGGAAACCAAGCTCGCTGAAAAAATTGAGGTCACCCTCAGGGGGACACCCTCGCAAATTTCGAGCGCCGTGGCAAGCCTTGAAAAGCTGATTGATAAGGCCGGTTTATACGAGCAAAAAGCTGTTCCGAGTCCTTTGTACCTGCGCTTCCAGCCAGAACCTGCTGGACCTTATTATTCGACTGAAATTTCGAATCTCTCCCTCGTCAGCCATCCGACGGGCTATAAAACCCACGCGAGGGGTTCGCTTGTCCTTGAGCTGCATTACACGCGCCACAATTATTTTGATGGACCCCAGGTTGAGGTGCCCCTTTGCGGCCGCTTTGGTGAGGATGTCCTTGGCGGGGTGACGCTTTATAATCACACCGATTATCACAGCGCACATGGCAATTCCGTTTATATCAAACCTGCCAGCCTGACCTCACCCCTGCCTGCGCCGCTGCGAATCGAGCTTGAGAACACCTGCCCCACGGGGGCGATCAAGGATATTTTTATTGGCATGGGTCATCATCAAAGCAATTATGACGAAAGCCCGTTTTTCCACAACGCCCCTGATTTCAGCGGCGGGGACTTGCTGCTGAATACCAATGCCATCAACGATTATTACCGAAGATTGACATGGTCAGGGACGAACTGGTCGCAAATTGCTGCCATCAGCCTGTCCCTCGACGTGGTTGACCTGCTCGGGGGCAAGACCTATCGCCCATTGCTGCACCTTTTCAACCTGCACGCTTATGAGGATCTTTATTTAGCATTCAAACTTCAGAGAGGGTCTTCCGTGATCTATGCCAGCGAATCCGTTTATGCAGATCCGCTGTATGGCTATGTCTTTTTGCCGCCGGTTGACCTGCCCCCCAACCAGCTGCTGCGAGAGACCCCACCGCATTCAATGGATTTTGTCCTGTATGCTTACAGTCCCTCCACGGACACAAAGACTCTGGATGTGGACCAGGTTCAGCTCTTTCCCCAGTCATTTGCGGCGAATTTTCTGGGTTTCTTTAACATGCTTGAAAATGACACCTTGATTGATGATTCATCCAGGGGACTGAGCAATGTGCGGTATTCAATTGTCGGGTCGGAGATGGTCGCCCACATCCGCCAGGGCGGACCACTTTTTGGACGGTCAAGCGAATATAACCGAATAATTATTGCCATGGCGAATGCCACCAATACCATAGATATCATGCGAACGGCGGTTGTGCGGGTTTACCAGCGGGAAAGGCGGCGCATCTTATGAACTTTAGCGTAGCGTTCACTACAAGGGATTTTTCCGCACCCATCTTCACCGGATTGGACGCGCAAATCCTTCAATTGGATTGGTCAGCTGAGGGCGGACCGGCACAAGCGCAAATTCGTTTGACTGGCGCCAGGGAGAAATTGATCGAAGCTAGCCGGATGCTCAGATGCCCTGTGATGGTGCGGGATAAGTCAGGCACACCGGTGTGGTGGGGCTATGTTGAGGATGTGATCGTTAATCTTGAGGGGGCTCAAATTTCGGTCTCTTTGGCGGGGCTGTATAACAAGGTCAGGGTGCGGTATTCCTTTGTTTCACCCAACAATGCGATCACAGACCAGGCTTTTACGGAAAGTGCAGAAGACATTGTCTCTCAAGAAGAATATGGGGTTAAAGAAATCACGCTGCAGCGGTATGGGATTGATGACGATTTTGCCCTGAACCTGCGAGATACGTTTCTCAAGGGGGCAGCCTTGCCCAAATCGGCACTTTCGCAAAACCAGCCCGGCAAGCAGAACCAGGTGGTCCTAAAATGCGCAGGCTGGTTCAAAAGCCTTGCCTGGCAGTCTTACCAGAATCTCGAAGGCTTTTATGCCAACCCTGGCCCAGGACCGGGGGTTTTCAATTTTGCCCAATCCAGTTCCACTCGATACCCGAGCCAGGTATTCACCCCTGGTGCTGATGGCGCTCTTCAATACGCTTATTTCCAATTAAGGGGGATCGGTAACCCGGCCCGGAATTTGAATGCCCAGCTGCGAGATGGGGGCGGGAATCTTTTAGCCACCTCGGACCCGGTTGCCGGGTCGGCATTGTCTAATATTGCTTATCGCTGGGTTAAGTTCACCTTCCCGACGCCTTACACAATCACAGGGGGGATGACCTATATGCTTGGTGTGACGGCAAATACGGTGGATCCATCCCGTTATTTTGCCATCCGAAGTGACGAAAACCAATCCTATGCAAATGGGCATGCACTGTATTTCAACGGGTCAACATGGGTTCATTTGCCTTCGGTCACCAACCCGGGGGGTGCACCGGATTTGCTCTTCAGAGCTGTATGCATCGCTGATACAGGTTCGCAGATAGAAGAAATCGCCAGCGCCGGCAGCCAGTTTTTCACGCGCATCACAGCGCCGGCAAGCAGTGTGTTGACCTGCCCCTATCGGGATAAGGGCGAGGACTGCTTGAAAGAAATCCAGAACCTGATGGAGCTGGGGACTGCCAATCACAGACGGATCTTAGCCCGGGTGACCCCCGAACGGCAGCTCGAATTTAATGAGCAGCCCGACCCGGATGACCCTTCTGTTTACATGGATGGGAGGGGTCACTTGTGGACCTTCCAGGGAACCCCACTCAAAGCTTATTTTCCCCCTGTGGGTCAGTTTGCAAGGTATTCGGGATCCAACCGCATCCTCCTGCCCTTCGACAAAGTTCGTATGCCGGCTTGTTTTATTGAGGGAGCGAGCTATTATCCACAAAGCGGCAGGCTGAGGATACGAACCAAGACTTAAATTCCCCTTCCCTTCAGGGAGGGGGCAGGGGGTAGGTTTTCGTTGGATTTTTCAAAATCTGAATCGACGCGGCGTACAATAAATTTCTGCGACCTGGATATAATCATCGTCAAATGTAATTCTGTTTTTAACCTAACCCTAAATCCCTTCCCTGAAGGGAAGGGACTTTAAAAACACCTTCCCTTCAGGGAGGGGGTCAGGGGGTAGGTGATTATTGAATTCTTCCAAAGTCTTAAATTAATCTGGCATATTCTGAAATTTTGATACCTGGATAAAATCATCGTCAACTTGAATTCTGTTTTTTTACCTAACCCTAAATCCCTTCCCTGAAGGGAAGGGACTTTAACTGCCCTTCCCTCCAGGGCGAGAGCAGGTTGATTTTAGATTTCTCGTGAAACATGATTTTTATAGATTGGGCTCAATTTGTCCTCACATTGTCTAAATAAAAGTCGAATTATATTTTTGCTGTTTTTACAAACCAAAATCTTATTACTAAAATGAAGGGACTTTCACTCCCCTTCCCTTCAGGGAGGGGGCAGGGGGTAGGTTTCCCATTCCGCACGTTTGCCCTGCTTGAACTCCCGATATTTTGACCCGTTTTTTGAAAAATCGCGTTATGATTATTGGAACCGATAGAGTACTTTCGAGAACAGGAGCCGAATCAAGATGCCAAAAGGAACTTACATTTTCCCGGAAGGTTTTTTATGGGGCACAGCAACTGCAGCGCACCAGGTTGAAGGGCGCAATCAGAATAACACATGGTATGCATGGGAACAGGAAGAGGGGCGGATCATCAACGGGCATCAATCCGGTTTAGCCTGTGATTGGTGGGGCGGCCGCTGGCGTGAAGATTTCGACCGTGCCCAGGCTGGCGGTCAGAATGCGCACCGCCTGTCCATTGCCTGGAGCCGCATCCAACCCGAACCGGACCGCTGGGACGAGGATGCCCTGGATCGTTACCGTGAGATGCTGGTCGGGCTGCGTTCCCGCAAGATGACGCCGATGGTCACCCTGCATCACTTCAGCGAACCGTTGTGGCTGGCCGAGATGGGCGGCTGGGAAAATGAAGCCGTCATCGATGCCTTTGAAGCCTTCACACGCAAAGCCGTTGAAGCTCTGATGCCGTACTGCAACTTGTGGGTGACAATAAATGAACCGAATGTCTTCATGTTGGGCGCTTATATTGAAGGGCTCTTCCCCCCTGGGAAAAAAGATTTCAATGCAGCCTTGCAGGTCATGCAGCACATGATCCGGGCGCACGCAAGGGCGTACAAGGTAATCCATGAGCTTCAACCCGATGCAAGAGTCGGTTCCTCAATTAACTACCGCGGGTTCAGATCGGCATCCTGGCTTCCCTGGGATCGGTTGGCAGCAAAGGCTTTGCACACCCTTTTTAATGATTTATTTCCACGTACCCTCAAGGACGGCGTGTTTAACACCATCAGAAAAAAGACGAGCATCCCTGAAGCAATTGGCACACAGGATTTTGTAGGGGTGAATTATTACTCAACGGACATGGTGCGATTCAGTCCCTTTGCAGCAAAAGATATGTACACCAAGCGGTTCTACCCAGAGGATGCAGCATTAAGTGAATCGGATTTCATCGCGAACATTCCTGAAGGGATGATCGAAGCGGTTAAATGGGCAGGGGGTTTTGGCTTACCGATAATCATCACCGAAAATGGCGTCGATGATTCAAAGGACAGCTTGCGTCCCAGGTATATCCTGGAGCATTTGCACGCGCTCTGGAAGATCATGAATGCAAACCTTCGAGTCGAAGGCTATTTTCACTGGGCCCTGGTGGATAATTTTGAATGGGAACGCGGCTGGACCCAGCGCTTTGGTCTGTGGGGTTTGGATTTGGAAACACAGGCGCGCATCCGACGGCCCAGTGTGGATCTGTATGCAGAAATCTGTCGTACAAATGGCATCGCCTCGGACACCGTCGAAAAATACGCGCCTGAGGTCATGGAAACTTTGTTTCCCGGTTAATGGCTTGGCTCAGTCGTATGGGTCAGCCTGATAGCCGCTGCAGGATTTGACCTCGCCGTTCACTTCCACGAACCAGGTGTACATATCGTAACTGACAGGGTAGACCTCTAAGTTCTCAGATTGCTGCGCCAGCAGCGTGTTTGCCTGACTTCGCGAGTAATGATAGGATACCCAGGACTCATCCTGGGGAACATCTATCTGTGCTAATTTACATGCTAAGACGCCGCCAAGCTCATCCCTGATGTCATCAGGGGTGTTTTCATCGATGTAAAATTCAACCAGGTTTGGGATGGCATCTGCAGATAAAGAATACAGGTAGCCGGAATCTAAATCCGATTCAGCCTTGTCGTTATGATTGTTGATGGCTCGACTTATATTTTGATTGACAATAAATTGATCCGTATTGAGCAGGTTAATCGTCAATCCAAAACCGATGATAAATAAAATCAGGATAAAAGCCAATCGCTTCATGTTCCTGGTGATTTCCAAAATTGCCACACCACCCAGCAATAAGGCAATCCAGATCATAAAGACATGCGCCAGGGTGCGCAATCGCGTGAAGCCATAAGCAGCTTCATACAGATTCAGGCGAATATAAGCGGAGGTCAGGATGATCGCCACGAGCCCGACCAGGATCAACCCAAGGGCTGAAAAGAGCCGCCCCTGGTTCTTCTGCTCCCGTTTGGTGATCATGCTCAGTATGTAGAAAAGCACCAGGCTGATAACCGCAACGGCGATCAGTTCAAAGAAACCGCGGCGTGCGTATTCAGCGTAGGTATAGCCTTCAAGACTGATGTTTTTGCCGCCGCTGAAGAGATAGTTGAATTGGAGAATCACAAACATGAGGAAAAGCAAATTGACTGCGCCCAGGACTACACTGGATTCGATCGAGCCTAAAAATGGGCTGATCGCCGGCTTTTCGTTATCATCAGGTTGGTATTTTTTGCTCTCTACAACAGCGAAGTAATAACTTGAGAGGAGCACATAGGCGATGACCAGGATATAAGCCAGGCGAAACACCATTTCACCCAGGTTTTCAATCCTGAACCAGGCAAGAGAATTCTGGATTCGATCATTGAAAATCGGGTCTGCCTGTGCCAGGAAGAAGGTCAAAATTCCAAGAATGGGCAAGGCTAATAACAAACCGCGTAAATAAGGGGCAATGCCTTTGAGCGGTTTCTCTTTCTTCTCGCTATTTCCCCCCTGACTTTCCTGGTCTTGTTTGCCTTCGACATCGGCAGTCCTGTCCCCGTTGTCCGCTTGACCAGCTTGAGATGAATCAGCTTTCCTGGTTTTATTGAAGAACAGGATGCCGCCGATCACATTGTTCAGTAAAAATTGAAAACAGCTGACGAAAATATCTCGCAGGCTGTAGCGATACCAGGCGCCGTTTCGCAGGGACATCAGGAAGAATGCCAGGGCGCTGAGTGTCACCAGGACGTTCACGGCAATGGTGAAGGGCTCTGCCCGGATGAAGGTCATTACGGAAAAGAAAGCTAATGGGACCAATAAGAGATAGGAGGTCCATGGGATATGGATCTTTTCCATCCAGGCGGGAATCAAGCCGCCGAATGCCGCCAGAAGGATGAAGATGAAGAAGTTGATCCCAAAGGGGCGTTCCCAAAACAGGATGTCAAAGCTGATTGCAGCCAGTAAGGCAAAAATCCAGAAAAGATGCTTATTTTTGAGTTTCATTATTTTTCCTTTGTATCTGCGTTGAAGATTTTAATCAGATGTTTGTGTATTTAATTTTGAGACGTATGCATTGTAACGCTTTTTATGGGGAAAAGGCTCTCAAAAACTACCAGAAATCAAAATTTTGGTTTTTTTGATACCCAAATTTCAAGTATACTTGTACCAATTATTGATATTTATAGAAAAATCAGGAGTGTCGATGAAAAAAGTAGCCATAATAACGGACAGCACCGCGTATTTACCCCAGGACCTTGTCGATGATTTGGGTCTTCACATTGTGCCGCTTACTCTTCACTGGGAAGACCTGACTTACTTGGATGGGGTTGATATTCGGGCAGAAGAATTTTATGAGCGGTTGAGCAGTGCAAACAGCATTCCCACCACCAGTCAAACACCGGTTGATGTGTTTGAAAAATTATTCCAAAAATTGCTCGATGAGGATTACGCCGTTTTTGCCATGCTGATCTCCAGCGGGATTTCCGGCACTGTCGATTCTGCAATGCAGGCAAAAAAGCACTTTGCTGATGCTCCTGTAGAGGTTATGGATACACAACTGGTTTCCATGGCGCTCGGTTTTCTCGTGCTGACGGTTGCCCGTGCAGCTAAAGATGGTGCCAGTCTTGAGGAATGTGTTGAATTGGCTGAAGCGACCTATCCGAAAATCGGGGTTTATTTTACCGTTGACACCTTGAAATATTTGAATAAGGGCGGGCGAATCAACACCGCAAAGCGTTTATTGGGTTCAGCCCTGGACCTGAAACCCATTATGGAAATTCGAGGTGGGAAAATCGAACTGGTCGAATCGGTGCGTTCACGCAAGAAATCCTTGCTGCGCATGCTTGAATTGGTGGAAAGGGATATTTCCTTAAACGACCAGGTACGGATTTCAACCTTTCATGCTGCAGCAGAGGAAGACTGCCAGAAATTAATGGATGAAGCTGTTGCCCGCTTTTATCCAATCGAGACGATTATGACCTTTGTCAGTCCTGTAATTGGGACCCACACCGGTCCTGGCACCGTCAGTATAGCTTATATGAAGGGCTAAATTAGAGCCAATCTCGCAGCCCGTAGACGAAGGTCCCAATGTATTCTTTCAGCACGCTGGTGGTCAAGCCGAGCGAGCTGTCGTTGGGCAGTAAGTAGATCAGGGCTTCTTTCCACGTTGGATTGAAAGCGCTTTCCCAATTTTGCTCCGTGACCGTGAAATCAACGGGTGCAGGGATCACAATGATGCCCTGTTCCTCAAATAAAGCCTTCGATCTGGGCATGTGCATGGCTGAGGTCACCAGGATGATTTCTTCGATTCCCCGCTCCCTGAGCATTCTTGCTGAATAAAGGGCATCTTCATAAGTGTTTTGAGAATTTGGCTGCAGCCAGATGGCTTCCTGGGGGATTCCGGTCAGGCCGAGAAGATCTTGCATTTCTTCAGCCGGCGTCATGCCGCGTGCGGTGCTGAAATTGACGTTGCCGCCGCTGAGCAGAATGTTTGGTGCCGCGCCTTCTTTGTAGAGTTTTGCTGCATACAACACACGGTCACCCGCGCCGTTGACCTCTGTCATCGGTCGGGGGGCGTCGCCGGATTCTGTGCCGCCGCCAAGGACGACCATCACTTCAGCCTGGGGTGCGCCTTCTGGCGGCAGGTGTTTCCATTCCAATGAACGGGCAAGGGCATAGCTGACCCAGCGATTGCTGCTGAGCCATAAAAGAATTAAGGCGATGATCAGCACGGCTCTTTGAAATCCACGTCGATATTTCGAGGCTAATGCTAATATGATAAGCAGACACGCCAACCCAAGGGGATAAACCAGGAGCGGGAGTAATTTGCTAAGATAAACGAACATCGAATTTCTCCTTCGACACTAATGATCCTTTATGGTGATAATTGAATGACATTTTCCTCTTCGACATAAAAGGCAAATTGTCCCAATGTGTAATAACCATTGGTGCAATTTCCTTGCCGGATCTGTTTTAATATTGCCTGTTTCATTTGAAACGGATTTTCCAGCGCATCAACTGGTATTTCACCCAGGTCACAATGGGCTGCCGTTGGAATTTCACCTGCTTTTTGAATGATGGCATCGATGGCTTCCTGGACAGCATTCAGGCGTTTTACATGGTGAGGGTCATAGCTTTTGGAAAAGGGTGGGAGAATTGGCCTGACATGCGCACCGTCATTAGCCTCAAGGATGGCAGCAACCGGTTTCCCTTCGGGAGATTGGTAATCAAAGAGCACCTGTTTCCCAGCATCGGTTTCAGGCCAAATCACATAGGGCAGTGCCAGGATGTTATCCGAACTTTTAGCAAGTTCGGGTTTTCCCACAAGGCTCAGGGCTTCGCGCAGGGCAGCCTCATTCTCTTCTAATTGCCAGAGGATCTGATCCGGTGTGAGCTGGGACAGGTTGGGGTGATTGAAAAAATGATTGTAGGGGAGGGCGCCGTTTTCAATGCACCAGGCAATCGCTTTCGCCCGTTCTTCCTGCCAACCGCTTTCGATATAGAAACTGCCGTTGACATACCGGTTTGCATAGCCTTTATCGCCCATGTTGTAGAACAAAGCCAGGTGGAAATTGAAATCTGGATGTTCCTGGTAGAACTGCCAGATGCGTCCAATGCCCGAATAAGGCGCAGCTTGTCCTTCATCATCCAGGAAGATTTGGTCAGCGTAAAAGAGGTCGTCAATGGTGATGATCAGCGGGCGGCGTCCTTCAGGGAGATCCATGTCACCCCTCAGCCAATCTTCCAGTGCGACGAGGGAATAGCCTGCATCGTAAAAGCCCTGCAGGTGCCGGTCAAGGTCTGAAAGGGATACCTTGTATTTTTCTGATCTTGCACCACCTGGAATAAAGCGGTGATACATGACCATGGGTGCCATCGGAAGCTCCTGGAAAACGGCGGCTGTTACCTGGACGGTTTCTGGGGCAGGTGTGACCTCGGTAGGAACAGGGGTCACTTTGGAGAAGTCCTGGGGAATTTTCCGCGCATGAACTTCGACAGGCTTTAAGGCTGTCCCCGGTGGCAACTCATGAGATACCTGGCAGGCAGGCAGTCCCAATATGCTGATGATTAAGAAAAAGAAAACGAATTTGCGTAATGCCATATGTCCATTTTACCGTTTTAATGTCTTACCTTGTTTGGATCAGCATCTTTGTAATTAAGCTGCATCATTCCTGCCAAAGTTGGTAAATGTTAACAATGTTTTACAAAAAGATGATATAGGATTGATATTTCCATAATTGT
>LGHA01000177.1 GCA_001508595.1 Anaerolineaceae bacterium 46_22
CGATTTCTTGCTACCCCATAGGGATAGATAGCAACTGGTTTAAGCGCCTGGCGTTCTTCCTGGAGCAGCTCCATCGATTCTTCAAGGGTTTCGACTTCACGCCCACCGTTAGTCTGGCGCTGCCCACCGGTCGAACGCGAAAATGGCGTGGTATCTCGCTTACCAGTGCGGCTGAGTGCCTGTGCGGCTGTGCTCAGCCTAGGTGCGGCTGGCTTCTGAATATGTATTTTGTTCTCATCGTCACGGTAGCGAATTTCAGGCGGCAGTGGGTACCCACGCAAGAGCGCATCCACAGCAGCAGCCACATCGCTTTGAACAGCAATCCGGTTGCGATCCTGAATTTCCACAAGGACATCAAATGTCGGTGGTGCCCTGCGTTCAAGCACTGTCTTCTGTGTACCCCGCCGACGTGCTTCATCGTCTGAAAGGGTGACGGATTCAATGCCGCCAACCAGGTCTGAAAGGGTTGGGTTGAGAAGCAGGTTTTCCAGGGTATTACCGTGCGCCGTGCCAATCAACTGCACACCACGCTCGGCAATGGTTCTGGCAGCCATCGCTTCAAGCTCTCGCCCAATCTCATCGATAACGATCACTTCAGGGTTATGATTTTCAACTGCCTCGATCATCACTTCGTGCTGCAATGAGGGCTGCGCAACCTGCATCCTGCGCGCGCCGCCAATCGCTGGGTGCGGAACATCCCCATCACCGCCGATCTCATTGCTGGTATCCACAATGATAACACGAGCTGTTTCAGCCAATATCCTTGCAGCTTCTCGCAAAATCGTGGTTTTCCCCACACCAGGACGTCCTAAAATCAGGATGCTTGCTCCCGATTCAATCAAATCCTGAATGATATCACTGGTGCCATACACGGCACGCCCTATTCTGCAGGTCAAACCCACAACATCACGATGACGGTTGCGGATCGCAGAAATTCGATGCAGGGTACGTTCAATGCCAGCGCGGTTGTCCGCGTCAAAATCACTGATCGATTTGGTGATCATATGAATTTCTTCATAAGTCACCTCTTTATCGCTCAAGACAGCTTCGCGCTGAACAAAACGAGCTGTTGGCAAACGTCCCAAATCCATGACTATTTCCAAAAGATTGTCACTGTCATCCAGCTCACGCACAACTTCTGCAATGTGCGGCGGCAGGACGTCCAGCAGCAAATCCAAATCATCTGTTATTTTTTGATGTTCTAACATATATTTTTTCAAAACTTTTTTCCGTAATAATTTTTAATTCTTTTCAAATCAACAATCAATAATTGTATCCGATTTTTGTTAACACCTTCTTTAAATGCCCGGCAGGAACCTTCAGCGGTTTATTGCTGGTTATTCTTAATTGGTGCAAGTGGAACCGTTGGTTCAGGATTGCCATTTTCAACGGCGCCAAAAGGAAATTCTGCTTTTACTCTTTGTCGAAGCGCTAGGTAACGCACCATCAATACCTGTTCAGGGCCTGGGCTGGCTGGCGAGCTGACCAAAGCATTTTCGAGCCAGGGTTGATACGAACAGGCAATCATATAAACCGTCCTATTGTTAAGATCCGGTAAATCCTCAAGAAGCTGGACTATCAGGTCCGATGGACTTTCTTTTGTTTGAGGATGCAAAAAAGGTAAAACTAAGACGCCAGCCGGACCATACACCAGGTCTGCATAAGCCTTCAAATCGCCATCCTGATCGTAATAAACCATGCCCAGCATTTTCCGTTTTGTCAGCGGTTCTACCGTTTGGATGACGGGCGGCACCAGTGTGGCATAAAGCCCTCGCATGGCTTTTACATCACTGCTGGTCCAAATTTGCCATTTATTGATCTCCTTTTTTGGACCTGTCCAGAGTTTTTCAAATCGGAACACACGCTTTTTGGCTAAAACTGAAAACCCTGACTTTCGAAAAGCGCTAAAAAGGTCAGAATCAACCGATAGATCAGCAGTGATATGTTTTGCACACCATTGCCCTGCCTGGTGAATCAAGCCTTCCAGCAGCAGCACCATATCCTGAGCGCTTTGATCTTCAGATGGCAGCAGGTAGTGCAGCTGCGTTCCATCCCAATCCCCGGGTTGATAAATTTGACCAATAATTTTCGATCCCTCGCTCTCAGGATCAAAAACACCCGTGAACACGTGGTCCATTGGGTTGAAGGATGATATCAATTGCGCCCATGAAAGTGGGGTGCCGCGCGTTAAAGCCAGCACATTGTCTGTGCTGATTAATTGGCTGCGGTGACGAAAGACATAAGGCCAATCGTACCAAAGGATCGGTCTGACTTTTATGATTTTGCTAACTCCACAAAATATCGGTGAAAACGGTCATCTTCGGTCAACTCTGGATGGAAAGATGTCGCCAACAAGCGGCCTTGTTTTGCAGCAACAATTGCACCATCCGGAAGTTTCAATAAAATTTCCGCTTTACCATAAACGGATTTGATCATTGGCGCCCGAATAAAGACGGCATGGTAAGGCTGTGCTTCACCATTCTCTAAAAAATGCGCTTGTAAATCAATTTCAAAACTGTCAACCTGCCTGCCAAAGGCATTACGCTGCACTTCAATGTCCATCAATCTCAGCAAAGGCTGGTCTCGCTTGACATCTTTGGATAAAATTATTGCGCCAGCACAGGTTCCCCAAATAGCGTGCGACTGTCCAAATTGACGCAAAGGCTCAATAAGGTCGTAATCTTCAGCCAATTTGCCAATGGTGGTTGATTCCCCGCCAGGAATGATTAAACCATCAAGCCCTGTCAGGTCTCGCGGCAGTTTGACCAGGCGTGAGGTAACACCAATAGATTTGAGGACGGTGGTGTGCTCGTGAAAATCTCCCTGCAGAGCAAGGACGCCGATATTCATCATTTTTTGCAATAAACCTTGCGGATTACCAACCGCGTGATGCAATCAATTCAGATTCCGGGATATCCGCCACCTGGCG
>LGHA01000178.1 GCA_001508595.1 Anaerolineaceae bacterium 46_22
TATCACCAGGGGCAAATGGCGCTTTCAACGGGGACGATCAAAACCGAATTAACAGCCAATATGATCGGAACGGTAAAAGAGATCATTCCTGAATTTGGGGTTGTTCTCTCCTTACGCGGCAGTGTGATTCAAGGTTTTTGGGGCAATGGACTGGCTGGCAGCGGCATTTTGAAGCTGTTGGACGCCTCCCAAGATAAACCGATAAGCGCCTCAATGCTCAGGGACTTGTCAGCGGACCTGATCATTGCCGGCGGCGCTTGTGTAGATGGGGATGTTCTCGATGTCTGTTTGGAAAGCGAAATTTCCGGGTTGATCTCAGGAAGCTTATCCCCGGACCTTATCCAAAAGGCGCAGGGACTGCCCTTCCCTGTGATCCTCCTTCATGGATTTGGGAAGGATGCTTTGGCGCAGGATGTTTTTGAGATTTTACAATCTCATTCTGGAGAAAAAGTCAGTTTGAACGCGTGTAATCTTGATCATGCAAATGGTGTGCGTCCCGAACTTGTCATCTCCCATGATGAGGAGAAAGAAACAAGGGAGCTGGGTTTTCGAAAGAAATTAGAACCTGGAGACAGGGTGCGCCTTATGTCAGGAAAGGCAAAAAATCAGGTTGGCAAAGTTGTCGAGTTGAAAGAAGAGGATCAATTTTTTGAAAACGGAACTTTTTTACCTGCTGCATTGATAAAATTGCCCAGTTTGGAAAAGGTGAAAGTTCCTCAGGCAAACCTTGTGATTGTTGGGTAAGTATTAATTTATTGACCCATAATTCCGTTCAATATTGTCGAAGGCAAAAACGTTTGGGGGTTTAATTGTTTTCTGTAGCTGTTGGCGTTTCAGTGTTCGCCAGGGAAGCCAATAACCATCCAGTTTCCCCTGTTTCAATTGTTACCTGATACCAAATTGAGCCATTTTCAGAGATGCTCTGGTCCAGCACCTCAAATTGTGTGCCGTCATTGGCGTACCCAACGACAGGTGCCTGAAAATCGGCTGATTCTCGAATGACAATGCCGTTAATAGAATCAACAATGATAGAAAAGCGCGTCGGCTGTGGCGAGGGGCTTGCGGTTGGCGATAAGGTGTTGGTTGGAGAACTCGTAGAGCTTGGCGCAATTGTGCTCGTTTGAGTCATGAGCTTTTCAGTGGGTGATGCTATAACTCTGGATGTATTTGTTCCTGTGGGCATTTTGGTCGGTGTATGGGTGGCATCGTTGATGGGAATGCTTGTCGGCGAAGGCTTAAAAGAGAAGGCGGGCAATGTCATACCGCTGAGACTTAGCGACCCAATGACCAATGTGAAGCTGAGGATCAACGGCAGGATTGCGAGCATCCATCCAGTGTAGTGCTTTGGGCTGAACCCCAATATGAGGAAAGCAATGATTGCAACAAAGACAGCCATGACCAGGTGGCAAATGGCGATCAGGATGGCGTTTGGCCAAAGGCGCGCAAGCCCGAGAGGTAAGCTGAAGCCTGCAAGGGCTATTGGAACAAGAATCTCATAAGCTAAAATGACTCCCATCTTTCTGGGTAATTTCCCCTGCCTGATCAAGAAAAACACGCATAAAAAAGCGCTCAGGGCAACTGCAGCCATGTCAAGCCAGTAGGGCGCGCTAAATCGAATACCATCCAATCGATTGATCTGCCCGGTTTTTTGCAGATAGCCTGCGAGAACGCCGGCTAAAAAAGCGAGCAAAACAGGGATAAGTAAGCTGACAAGGGACTTGATCCAATGTCTGAACTTATGGGCATGGGGAAATAATGCCAGCGCGAAAACAGGGCGAAGAAATGGAGAAGCCACTAAACCGAAAACCAGGATGACAGGTTCGTTAAAGTATAGAGATAATCCGATTGTTAAACTCCCAAGAAGCGAGAGCAGGAAAAAATTCAATGTTGGGGCGGACAATTCTAAGAGAGAGTCGAGCAAGATTTGTCTCTCAGCAAGGGATGCTGCGCGTGGCCTGCGTCTTATGTGCCGCTGGCGTGCAGGGGGCAGGTCGCTGATGTTGGTGGGTAAGGGTTCGCTGCTTGGAAGACCCATATCTCTCATTTCTAAAATTATCTGATGTACTTCTAAAATTTCTGCTATGACCATTATAATACAGCCAAAATGATTTTGGACAAAAGGACTATGAATTGGAATTGTTAAAAATCAACCTGCTGGGGTAGAATAGTGCCTATGAAAAATATTAAACTTCGAAATTGGCTCATAATTATTGTCAGCATTGCCCTGGTTTTCATTTTTTCCGCATGCGAACCTTCCACTGCTGTAGAAAAAACCGACCCGGGAGAAACAAATACAGAAACCCCACCCAAGGTTGAAACAGAAATCCCTCCCACACTTACACCGACGCAGGATGTGCAGAAAGTTATATTAATTTCTGAACAGGGTGGGGATGAATTAACACTTTCGCAGGTTCAGTCAGCTTTAGAGACGCTGACCGCCGAAGCAGGCTATGCACTTGAAATCCTGGACCAAGCATCTCTCGAAGCGATGACGGATGTGTTATTGGTTGTAAGCGTTGGCGAGGATATTGATGTCAATAGCCTTGCGCAAAGGTCTCCTGAAGTGTCCTTTGTAGCTGTGGATAACGGCAATGCTGTTCCTTCTGGTAATGTTCATGTCATCGGCGATCCGATTGTTGACCAGCAAAACCGCGCATTTATGGCGGGGTACCTGGCTGCGCTAATTTCTGAGGATTATAAAGTGGCAGCGCTTGTGCCCTCGGAAATAGATGCGACAGAAATCTTATTAGAATCCTTTGTTATTGGGGCACGGTTCTTTTGTGGTCTTTGTCAGCCAAAGTACCCGCCTTACCAATCCTTTCCACAATGGCAGACAATTCCGGTGGAAAATTTAGAAGAGCAGTACCAGTCCATTTTAGATAATTTTATAAATAGCGGCGTTGAAGTCTTAT
>LGHA01000179.1 GCA_001508595.1 Anaerolineaceae bacterium 46_22
CGCCCAACACACCGATCCCGAAGTGTCATTTATTGCCATGCGCTCCGGCGTAAGCTGGGGGTATCAAGACCCCTGGTTCCCCTTCTACATGGCAGAAGCTAAACGTATCAATCGGGTCAGACTTGCCTACCATGTCTTATTTCCAGGCGAGAACCCGATCTCGCAAATGGACAATTTCTTCAAGATACTTGGTGACATCGATTACCAAAAAGTGCCGCTTGTGTTGGACCTTGAGCTTGACCACGGCCAATCAAAAAGACGCATTACAGACACCACAGCTGACGCTGTGAATATCATCATCAAGCGCACAGGTACCAAACCCTTTATTTATTCCCGTGCATCATGGATCAATCAGTTTCTTATCGTTAGTGAGCTCCCCCCCGTTTATTGGTGGCTCGCTCAGTACAGGTGGCCCCTGCCATACCCCCTCTTCACACCAGAATACCCCACACCTCCAACGCTGCCCGCTAGCTTGCACTCTTCGAGCGGGGTCACCACCTGGACAATCCATCAGACAGCCAATAGAGGCGCCAGCATCGGCGCAAAAGCCATGCACTTTATGGACTACAACAGGTTCAACGGCACCAAAGACCAGCTCTTAAAATTCGCTGGTCACGCCCAGCAGCCGCTTCTCTGCCCCATTGACAGCAAACCTTGCCCTCGCTTATTCGTTTAGGAGTGAAAATGCCAGAAAAAGCCCGCTCAAATCCTTTCTCTCAGTTTTTATCTCGTGTTTTCTCGCCAATTATTGAAAATTCTGTGAGAGAACAGCTCTCAGTAATCGAAACTGATAACACCTTTTTTGTAGGCACTCGCAGGTATGACGACAGCGAGAGAGATCGCCTTGACTACAACCGCACTGAAATACTCGAACAGTGTTTGGACGCCTGGCGTGACAACCCCCTCGCCCGTCGCATCGTTGAGCTAACCTCTCAATATGTCATCGGGCAGGGTTTCGATATCAAAATAAACCACGAGCAAACAAAGAAATTTATTAATTCGTTTTGGTCTCACCGCCTAAATCGAATGCCCTCCCGACTTATGGAACTTTCAGACGAGCTCACCCGAACCGGTAATCTCTTCCTGTTGATCAGCACTGATCAGGCCGGCATGAGCTACATTCGCGCCCTCCCAGCTACCAACATCGAACAAATTAAACACGCAGAAAACGACATCGAGCAGCCCACCGCATTTATCACCAAAGAGGACGAGAACTTAAAATCCAACACCTACCCAGCCTACAACCACACCACCGACGCACAAACCACCGGAGGTGGTTTCGCTCCCGTGGTACTCCACTATGCCATCAACCGACCAGCAGGCGCCCAATGGGGGGAGCCAGACCTTGCCCCCCTGCTGCCCTGGCTGCGCAGGTACTCCGCATGGTTAGAAGATCGGGTCAGACTAAATCGCTTTCGTAACGCTTTCATGTACGTGGTTACAGGCAATTTCGCCAGTGAAGCAGCAAGAAAAGCCAGGCAAGCAGAGCTTGCCGCCAACCCACCCTCGTCAGGGTCCATTTTGGTTTGTGACCAGTCAGAAACCTGGTCAGTGATCACCCCAAAACTTGAAGCCCTGGACGCCAACCAGGACGGTCTCGCAATCAAAAAACTTATTGCTTCGGGCGTGGGGCTGCCGCTGCACTTTCTCGCAGAACCCGAAGGGTCTAACCGCACCACCGCAGAGAGCGCCGGCGGGCCAACTTTCCGCAGGTTTGAACAGCGCCAACAGTATTTCATGTGGCTGCTAAAAGACTTGCTTCAGGTCATAATCTCGCGGCGTGCCATGGTCGATCCCTCAATTTCAGCTGACGCTGAAATTGAAATCTCCGGTTCAGATATTTCTTCTCGCGACAACGTCGCTCACTCCATAGCAACCGTCAACGTTATGAACGCCCTCGAAAGACTCAAAGACATGGGCCTAATTTCAGATCGTGAATTACTCCGTGTAGCCTATAGGTTTGCCGGCGAAGACGCCGACATCGATGAATTACTTGCAGAAGGTACAGGCATCGACATAAGAGCCACAAAAGATCCCATCAAGCCAGCTACTCAAGAGCCCGTTGACACGGGCACAGGGTCACCAAAAAAGACGGTACTACCATAGAAAGGTAACCCCCATATATGGGAGCAAAGCCAATGATCCATAAGAAAAAAGCAACATTTAGGGGTCTAAAATCTCGTGATTGTTCCTGCTGTCGATGGCGGGCAATCGCTCACGTCCTCAGCCCTTGGGGGGCTTCGGGTTCGCTTTTGCCCTTGTTGGTGATACTGAGGACGGGCTCCAGCTCACGACCTCAGCCCTTGGGGGGCTTCGGGTTCGCTTTCGCCCTTGTTGCCATGAAACCCCCATATACCGGAGATTTTCTATTGATCAATACTTTTTTTCCACATATACGGGTCTCTCGCTCGTGCCCGCCTAAGCCCCCCTTGGGGGGGGTCTTAGGCGCTCGCTTAGCTTGCACTCTTCGAGCGAGCCCCTTTTAGCTTTCAACTAACAAAGGACTAAATATGCCAGAACCTAAACCCGAATACATCACCGAACATCAGACCCGCCTGACTGCATCCGGTCAGGCTAACAAGCAGGGCATCTTTGAAATCCTGTGCATCACCGCAGGCGAAGGTAACGGCTGGGAGTTCCCCGCTGACGTCTTAGAAGCATCCCTCCAGCTGTGGGAAGGTGCCCACTGTTTTATTGATCACGCTTGGCTCTCTCGCTCCGTTCGAGACCTCGCTGGTCAAGTAATCGATCCCATTTGGGACGCTGACGCTCAAGGCGTCAAGGCCACCCTCAAAGCCTTCGGGCCAGGTGGTCAGCTGCTTACTGATTTTGGTCAAGAAGTGCTGTCAGAAAAAAACCCACCAAGGGTGGGTTT
>LGHA01000180.1 GCA_001508595.1 Anaerolineaceae bacterium 46_22
GCAGGATGCCTCACGAAAATTGGGATTCACAGCGAAGAAGACCATGTCTGTTGCCCAACAATTATATGAAGGTATTGAGCTGGATGGTCAGGGTACCACCGGTTTGATCACCTACATGCGAACAGACTCCACGAATATTTCTGATGTCGCATCGAATGAAGTTAGAAATTACATCAAAGACAAATACGGCAAAGAATACCTGCCAAAAGTTCCCCCAAAGTACAAGACGCGAACACAATCTGCCCAGGAAGCCCATGAGGCTATCCGCCCAACATCTGTGATGCGGAAGCCGAAAGCCATCAAAAAATACCTCTCACGGGATCAATTCCGCTTATATCGCTTGATCTGGCAAAGATTTGTTGCCTCGCAGATGAATCCTGCGGTTTATAAAACACTGTCTGTGGAAATTATCGGTGAAGGTGCAGAAAATGAGTACCTGTTACGCGCCTCTGGCAGTCAGCTCGAATTTCCTGGTTTCCTGGTCGTTTATGAGGAAGGACGGGACGAGGACCAGACGGAAGAAGATGAAGCCGACAGCGACACCATCCCGATCGGCGAAATAAAAGAAAAACAAAAGCAGAACCTGGAAGAACTCTACCCGGATCAACACTTCACGCAGCCGCCGCCCCGTTACACAGAGGCATCATTGGTTCAGACGCTTGAAGAAAATGGTATTGGCCGCCCTTCAACTTATGCGGCGATATTATCAACCATTCAGAACCGCGGTTATGTTGTCCGTGAAAATAAGCGGCTTGAGCCAACGGAAACAGGTTTCCTGGTTAACGATCTTGTAGTGGAGTACTTCCCCAGCATCGTGGATATTAATTTCACGTCCCACCTGGAAGATGATCTTGACCTGATTGCCTCTGGTGAAGCGGACTGGGTGGAAATTGTACGCGAATTCTATGGTCCCTTTTCTGAACGGCTTGCACATGCTGAAGAAGATATGCCAGAGAAGAAAGCTGAATTGCAGAAAGTCGGTCGAGAGTGTCCTAGATGCGGTCATGATTTGATCATTCGGTGGGGTCGTTATGGGAAGTTTATCAGCTGCAGCAATTTCCCTAAATGCCGTTATACTGAACCTTACCTTGAGAAAATTGGCATGAGATGCCCTGTTTGTGAAGAGGGCGAGGTTGTTCGTCGAAAAACCCGCAAGGGTCGCACATTCTACGGTTGTTCACGGTACCCGGATTGTGATTTTACATCCTGGAAACAGCCCGTTCCGACGCCCTGTCCGAATTGCGGCGGCACCCTAGTGATTGCTAACAAACGGGATGTGCAATGTAGGGACTGTGAAAAAACATTCTTGCAGGATAAGGTTTTGAAAGAATCTGAAATGGCATAAAGGTTGCAATCTATTTTCTGAGTATCATGAATTATTATTGCAGAAAGCAAGCATTTATTCTACAATAGTCACAAAGAGAATATTTAAGACAGCCAAGATAGGAGTTGATGATGGACTCAGAAAAGATAATGTCTTACCTTAAAGATTACAGGATCTCAATACCTGTAGGTGTTATTTTGGGTTTGATTTTAGGCCTGGTTATCGGATGGGGAATTTGGCCGGTCCAATGGACAGACCTTGCACCATACCACTTACGTCAGGATTTGCGGGAAGATTACTTGAGGATGTCAATTTACACATCAACCACGATTGGTGACGGATCGATCGCAACCAAGGCGTGGATGGAGTTGGCAGATACGGCTGAAGAAACTTTAGCTGCTGTCAGGAATGACCCTCGCTACTTGAATCCGCAGCAAATCACAAGTTTTGCAGCAATTGTTGGTGCAGAATCCTCCCCGATTACGCCCACTTTGGAAATGACTGAAATAACAGGAATTGAAGAAGAACAGGATGAGGGCGGTGGTCCAAACTGGCTTTTACTTGGCGGTCTTTGTCTGGTTTTGCTGGTTATCGCTGCTGTTGTCATTTACTTCTTCATCCTGCGTGATCAATCAAAAGAGGGTGTCCAAAAAGAAATTCTGGGCACGCGGGGAAGATCTGAAAGTGATTTTATTTTTGAAAAGGATGAACATCGGTTTGCAAGCCAACATGATGTTAGCCCGACTGTTCCGGATGAACAGACCATGCCGGTCGCGCAATTCATGACCACCTATATGATAGGGGACGATCTTTATGATGACTCTTTCAGTATTGATGCACCAACGGGTGAATTTCTTGGAGAGTGCGGTGTAGGTATTTCAGAAACTGTTGGTGTGGGTGATCCCAAGCGAGTAACTGCATTAGAGGTTTGGCTTTTTGACAAGAATGATATTCAAACGGTTACGAAGGTCATTATGAGTGCTCATGCCTATGATGAGGATAAGATTCGCATGCGGCTTGAATCAAAAGGTGAACCCGTCCTTGCTGAACCAGGAAAGCAGGTTCTGCTGGAGACAGCAACATTACAGCTTGAAGCACGCGTGATTGATATGGAATATGGTGAGGGTGCTGCCCCTGATTACAGCTATTTCCAACGATTGACCCTGGAGCTGGCAATCTGGCCGAAGTAAAGTACAAAATATCAGAAGTAATAAATTGAAAATATTACAAAGACTGGTTGAAAAGCCAGTCTTTTTGATATGTTAAAAATTTCCTATGCAATGAATAAGTAGGGACTCGACACGCCGAGTCCCTACTTATAATGGACAAATGTTTCGTCTTGAAAAACGAAGACTACTCAATCGCTAAAATCTCAAATTCAGTAGTATTATCGTTTGGTAGTTTTACTTTTACGACTTCACCCACTTTGTGACCTAATAAAGCTTTTCCGATGGGGGATTCGTGTGAAATTTTCCCCTCTCTTGGGTTGGCTTCTTTAATGCCAACAAGGTGATATGTCTC
>LGHA01000023.1 GCA_001508595.1 Anaerolineaceae bacterium 46_22
CCTTCGACTGCTTGTAAGCTTACGGTTTCAGGTTCTTTTCACTCCCCTAACAGGGGTACTTTTCACCTTTCCCTCACGGTACTTGTTCACTATCGGTCGATAAGTGTATTTAGCCTTAGAAAGTGGACTTCCTAGCTTCCTACCGAATTAGCGTGCTCGGCAGTACTCAGGTATCCAGCGAGAGTTGATCAGCTTTTGTTTACAGGACTTTCACCTTCTCTGGTTGGCTATTCCATACCATTCTACTAACCTCTCAATTTATCACTCTCATATGCCAGACCCTACAACCCCGACACAGTAAACTATGTCGGTTTGGGCTAATCCCCGTTCGCTCGCCACTACTAGGGGAATCATTTCTTTTCCTCTGGGTACTAAGATGTTTCAGTTCCCCAGGTTCCCTTCAACATGCCTATGTATTCAGCATGTGATGCCGTTGGTTCGCAACGGCTGGTTTCCCAATTCGGAAATCCCCGGATTATCGCTTGTTCACAGCTCCCCGAGGCTTATCGCAGTGTCCCACGTCCTTCATCGGCACTTATCGCCAAGGCATCCACCGTAAGCTCTTAGTAGCTTCTCACGTGATGCGGAGAAATCGATGCTCTTTCATATATGCATCATTTTTCTTACATACACTTGCTAATAATTTTTGAAATCTATTTAAAGATTTCGGCCTACAATTTGATGTCAATTAATTATTCAATTGGTAATGTACTGGTTGGCTTTTTAGCCAACACGCCGGTTGACCGGCGATGGTTGCTGTCAATACAAATTGCGATTAGCAGCAATCATTACTTGTCAACCGACCAAGATCCTGCTCTGGGTTTCGAAGCCCAGCATATGGAGATGATGGGACTCGAACCCACGACCTCCGCCTTGCAAAGGCGGCGCTCTCCCAACTAAGCTACATCCCCAGTAGGATGCACCCTGCTATGGGCACAGTGGGCCATTCTGGACTCGAACCAGAGACCTCGCCCTTATCAGAGGCGCGCTCTAACCAACTGAGCTAATAGCCCGAGAGACTTCTCAGCCTCAACCGCTGAAGAGTGACAGGAAGGTTTCCACCTTCGTTCAATGCATGCCTTCCACCGCTGGAAAGGCACCTTTGTTTTGGAGTGACGTCCAGGCCCGTAGGCCTTTCCGTATGTTCTCCATAGAAAGGAGGTGATCCAGGCGCACCTTCCGGTACACCTACCTTGTTACGACTTCGTCCCAGTCACCGACCCCGCCTTAGACAGCTCCTTCCCGTGAGGGTTAGGATACCGGCTTCAGGCGTTGCCAGCTTCCATGACGTGACGGGCGGTGTGTACAAGACCCGGGAACGTATTCACCGCAGTATTGCTGACCTGCGGTTACTAGCAACTCCGGCTTCATGCAGTCGAGTTGCAGACTGCAATCTGAACTGAGGCCTGCTTTATGGATTGGCTCCGCCTCGCGGCTTGGCAACCAATTGTACAGACCATTGTAGCGTGTGTGTAGCCCTGGATATAAAGGTCATGCTGACTTGACATCATCCCCACCTTCCTCCGGCTTTTTACCGGCAGTCCCGTATGACACGTATAACATACGGCGAGGGTTGCGCTCGTTAGCGGACTTAACCGAACATCTCACGACACGAGCTGACGACAGCCATGCAACACCTGTATAGGCTCCCCGAAGGGTCGGTCCCTTTTCAGTTCCCTACAACCTATATGTCAAACCCAGGTAAGGTTCTTCGTGTAGCAACGAATTAAACCACACGCTCCGCTGCTTGTGCGGGTCCCCGTCAATTCCTTTGAGTTTTAACCTTGCGGCCGTAGTCCTCAGGCGGTGAACTTATCGCGTTAGCTTCGACACCGATGGATTTAATCCCACCGACGCCAAGTTCACATCGTTTACAGCTAGGACTACCGGGGTCTCTAATCCCGTTTGCTACCCTAGCTTTCGCGTCTGAGCGTCAGGAATGGTCCAGGAGGCCGCTTTCGCCACTGGTGTTCCTCCGGATATCTGCGCATTTCACCACTACACCCGGAATTCCACCTCCCTCTACCATCCTCAAGTCCGCCAGTATTGAACGACCTCTCCCAGTTGAGCCGGGAGCTTTCACGTCCAACTTAACGAACCGCCTGCACGCGCTTTACGCCCAGTAAATCCGGATAACGTTAGCCTCCTACGTATTACCGCGGCTGCTGGCACGTAGTTAGCCGAGACTTATTCCGGGAGTACAGTCCTTCCTCTTCCTCCCGAAAAGCGCTTTACAACCCGAAGGCCTTCTTCGCGCACGCGGCGTTGCTGGTTCCCGCTTTCGCAGATTACCAATATTCCCTACTGCTGCCACCCGTAGGTGTATGGACCGTGTTTCAGTTCCATTGTGGGGGGCCACCCTCTCAGGTCCCCTACCCGTCATAGCCTTGGTAGGCCATTACCCTACCAACTAGCTGATGGGACGCAGGCCCCTCCCAAAGTGGAGCAAGCTCCTTTAATCAAAAGGCATCTAAGCCAAATGATAACATTAGGTATTAGCAGTCCTTTCGAACTGTTATCCCTATCTTTGGGGTAGGTCACCAACGCGTTACTCACCCGTTCGCCACTAAGAGTTATCAAAGTATTGCTACTTTAAGCTCTTCGTTCGACTTGCATGTATTAGGCACGCCGCCAACGTTCATCCTGAGCCAGGATCAAACTCTCCGCAAAAAATGTCACCTAAAAAGGTGTTTCGTTCTTTTTTGTAGCGGATATAGTTAGATCTGATTCGATCTTTCTTTCATTGACGAGGTTTGTCATCTTCCTATCACTCTTCAGTTGTTAAGGTGCTATCTCTCATTGCGAGAGCATGATTCTACTCACACTTCAAGACTTTGTCAAGATTTTGACGAATTTTCATTTTGTCAATTTCCAGACAAAAGCGCCGATGCTATCTCGCCAACACCGGCCGCCTCATATTGCTGTGTAACTGCAACGTGCTGAAGTATGTGCTCACGCTTTGCGTCTTAGATTTTCAAGGATCTGCCTGCTTCCAGGCAAGATCATCACCCCATTTTGAGGGATGTTTATGTTACTACACTCACTGCCGGGAGTCAAGCATTTTTATCAAAGTCGTTTATCAGTTTTCCACGAACTTTGAATTCTGTCCTTGAAAGACGCTGGTCGATATTTTAATTTTAAGGATCTGTTGTTTTTCAAACGAGATCTGTGCGTTAAGCACGAAGTCGGATTATACCGAAATCTATTTTCTTGTCAAGCGATTCTGGAAAACTCAACCTTAAAAAATCGTTTTTCCTCAATTTATCTGGATTTCTTCCTCAAATCCACGGTTTTCAAGCCATTTTTTTAAAGCCTGGTTGGTCAGGTCCAGCTGAATCGGTGTGATCGAAACAAAGCCTGCAGCCAGAGATCCGTAATCCGTACCGGGCTCTTCCACACCAATGGGCGCTTCGCCGCCAATCCAATAATAAGGTTTGCCGCGCGGATCCAATCGGCGTATAAGCTCATCCCGATAGATGCGTAAGCCCTGCCGGGTAATCTTGAAACCCTTCATTTCTGAAAGGGCCCTGTACGGCACATTAATATTTAATATTGCGTCTTTGGGAAAATCCTGATGCGCTGCAAGCCAGGCAATGACCCTTCTGGCAGCCTCCGCTGCCGGCTGATAGTCCAGTGGACCTGTATGCCCCTCAGGAGGATCCAGGGATACAGCTACACCGGGGATACCCCAGATCGCTGCTTCCATGGCTGCTGTCACTGTGCCGGAATAGGTGACGTCATGGCCAATATTTGCATTGGGATTGATCCCGGAGACAACCAGGTCAATCTTCTCAGGGATAAAGCCCAACTGCGCCAGGGCAACACAATCTGAAGGCGCTCCATCACTTGCCCAGGCAGAACTGCCATCATCCAAAACGACCTCTTTGACGCGCAAAGGGCGGTGAAGGGTTTTAACATGCCCCGATGCTGACCAATTATGGTCCGGTGCAAGGATTGTCACTTTGTCTGCAATTTTTCGAACAGCTTTAGTCAATGCCAGCAATCCGGGTGCGTATACGCCGTCATCATTTGTCACAAGAATATGCATTTTTCCTCTTCCACTCCGTCGTCTGAAAATTAATGTCGTTTTCTGCTTTTCTTTTTCTTCTTTTTTGAAGGTGATGCCCCAGCTTGTGATGCGGGTTTTCCAGATGAATCCTGACGCTTTTTAAGATCCTCTTCAGTTCCCAAACGCGCCCGGAACATCTGGTCAATGACACCTGCACGAATGTCCGAGAGCAGTTCTGTGAACATGCTGCTGGCTTCACTCCTGTAAACAACAAGGGGATCTTTCTGCCCATAAGCTTCCATCTTGACCGACACACGCAGGGCTTCCACCTGGGTCAGGTACTCCACCCACAATTCTGAAATTTTCGACAGCAGCAGGTGCCGATACAGACGGTTCTGGGCAAAACCCCCAAAAGCCTTTGCCAAATTCTCTCGATCCTCACCCTTCAATGAATCAATCGATTGGTCTTTTACACGATTAAAGTCATCCGCCCCAATTTCTGCAGTCAAACGATCCTGCCAAACCTGGGTTAATTGACCGAGGGTATGGCCGGCATTGTGCAAACGGCTTAATTCTCCCCGTCCCCACACCAGAGCTAATTTATCCTGAGCCTTTTCAAGGTGGTTTAGAATATCTTGCTGAATTATCTCCAAAGGCTTGCCTTCTAATTCACGGCCTGCCAAAAAGACGTAAGTCACGCGTTGCGTGGCTTTCATCACCCGGCGGTGTGTACGATCATCAAAGGTGATCACACGACCCAGGGTGATGATCAGCAGTAAACGCATCAATGCTGATGGGTCATCAAGCGCTTCATCCATCAGGCTTTGATTGGACTTCAGGTCCTTGGCAATTTCACCCGACTCACCCAGAACATAATCCTCACGCCGGCTGAGGGTGTCTTCAACCTTTGATAACAGCGTCTGGCTGACCTGCTCCCAGGAGAGACTTGCCATCTCTGATGCCCCCATGTTCCAGTTGTCGTTCAGGCGCCGTTCTAAAGTCAATATCAGGCGCCGCACATAAATCTGCATCAATGTACTGCGAATCTGACCTCGAACTTCGTCAATGGATTCGCGTGCACCTTCTCTCAAACCATTTATAATCTGGTCAGATAAACGTAAGGGTACGTGGACAATGTTGGATAATTCATTAGCCAGGTTATTCCCAGCGCTGCTTTCTTCATATTGCAGACCTTCAACAAAAGTATCCAGAAGTTCTGCTCTCTCTGCAAATTGCGATTCATAACCCATTTCCGACTGCGCAATCAATGAACCTGCCCAATGCCTGAGGTGGTCATGCCACGCGCCTAACGCTTCTGAGGCGATTTGCATGAGTTTGGCCTGCAAATCCTCGACCGTTTCTGGACTTCCTATGCGATCCATCATCAATTTCAAGGAATAGGATGGATGGGTCACGCCAGACAAATCAATCGGCGGCTGTGTATCTTCAAGATAAGCGATCAGTTTCCAGGGTCCTTCATCATCCTGCATCCCTAGCTTAACACGCCGGCTGACTTCAGTCCGCAGCATTTCCGTAACATCTTCTCTCAGGTCTTCTTTATCGAAGATCCTTTCACGCTGCTCATAGATCCGTTCTCGTTGAGAATTTAAAACGTCATCGTATTCGAGCAAGTGTTTCCGTACGTCAAAGTTGGCACCTTCCACCCTTGTCTGTGAAGATTCAACCAGCCTGCCAACAATGCCGCTTTCAATCGGAACCCCTTCATCAATATTCAAACGGGACATAAGGGTTTCTACCTGCCCCCCGCCGAAGAGACGCATCAGGTCATCCTCAAGAGAGAGGAAAAAGCGAGAGGATCCGGGGTCACCCTGCCTTGCTGAGCGACCACGGAGCTGGTTGTCAATGCGGCGTGCCTCATGACGTTCTGAACCAATCACGTGCAGGCCGCCCAGTTCACGCACACGCTTCATCTCATCCATGTAATCGAAATACCGATTGATATCCTCGGCATACTCGCCGTAATCCTCTTGAGAATAGGCTTTCAAAGCCTGCAAGCGATCCTGCATACCCATGTTATACGGGTCTTCCAGCCCGGATTCTGCCAGGAAGCGGTTAACATTGGTCAGGTTTTCTTCCGGAAGTTCGCCGCCCAGTTTTATATCCACACCACGACCAGCCATGTTGGTTGCCAGTGTTACCGCACCAAAGGCACCAGCGCCAGCAATGATCTTGGATTCCTCTGTATGCTTACGGGCATTCAAAACCTGGTGTTGTACCCCGCCTTTGATCACTGCTTCCAATCGATCCCAATCATCAGGTGAGAGGTTGAAGATCTCTAACAGCGCCTGCTTATTATCCTCATCCAGGGGACTGAGGGATTGAAGTCCGTATTCCCGCCCAAGGCGGCGCAATTCGAGGCTGCGCAGTGAATCCAGGGATTGGTAAAGCTGGTCCAGTTCCGGGGTGGAAAGCACATCGCCTTCCCTCAGATTGTGGTGTGCCATGTAAGCATGGCGAATCAGGAATATCTCCATCAATCGCCGCACATTGGAGGCATTTAATCGCTCAGAAAGATGTTCAGAGTTTTCAACGGAAGTAGTGCCGACGAGTTGAGGGCGCCCAATCACATGGTAATAAATGATCTCTTTGACAATCGCCCGTAATTTTGCTTCCACACTTCGATAAACAATGTCCGGGTAATCCTTACGTTTCCAAAAGATCGGCTGATGACCGTCGTCATCCGGCAGATAATAATAGGTGTACCTGTACCCGTAATGATCCTTATCTTCTGCTTCGATCAGGTCAGGGTCTTCTCCCATTGCCCGGTATTCAAGGTGTGTGGGTATCGGTAATACATCCAATCCGTAAATTTTATAAAATTCTTCCGCTTCTGTCAGGGCAGTGCCGGTCATCCCTGCCAATTTCTCGTACATCCGGAAATAGTTCTGGATCGTAATGGTGGCATAGGTGACGTTTTCCGCCTGGACTTTTACACCTTCTTTGGCTTCAACAGCCTGGTGCAAGCCGTCTGACCAACGGCGTCCAGGCATCAAACGACCTGTGAATTCATCCACGATGACCACTTCGTCACTTTGCACAATGTATTCTTTATTGCGGTGGAAAAGAAATTCAGCCCTTAACGCCTGTTCAAGAAAGCCCAATAAGCGCGCTTGTTCAGGCGTGATATCTTCAGGTCGCTCCGGATCTCGCAAGGGCATATCCAGTAATTCTTCCACATGCGCCAGCCCGATCTCCGACAGGGTCACCGTACGATCCTTATCGCTGACCTCATAATCTTCGGGGATCAATTGTTTAACGATTTGCGCCATGCGGATATACCACTCTGAATCTTCATGTGAAGGTCCTGAAATGATTAAAGGCGTTCGCGCCTCATCAATCAGGATGTTATCGACCTCATCAATGATGGCATAGTAATGACCGCGCTGTACCCTGGCTTCTTTGGATGTTGCCAGGTTATCGCGCAGATAATCAAAGCCGAATTCGTTATTTGTGCCATAGGTAATATCTGCCCGGTAAGCAAGTCCGCGGTCCACCATCAGGAGTTGATCCTGCTCTTCGATTGGTGAACGCTGGGACGGATCATAAATGAAGGCTTTTCGCCCATGCTCTGTACGGGCAGCCATCTGCAAAATGCCCACGGATAACCCCAAAGAACGATAGATGGCACCCATCCAGCGGCCATCACGTCGAGCCAAATAATCATTGACCGTCACCAGATGTGCGCCGTGCCCAGCCAGGGCATTCAGGTAAAGCGGCAGTGTTGCCGCTAAAGTTTTTCCCTCACCGGTCTTCATCTCAGCAATTTCACTCCTGTGGAGCGTGATGCCCGTGATCAACTGCACATCATAATGCCGCTGTCCAAGAACGCGTTTGCTGGCTTCACGCACGGTTGCAAAGGCTTCCACCAGCAAGTCATCCAGAGTTTCTCCCTGGGACAAGCGTTGTTTAAATTCCACCGTTTTTACCTTCAGAGCCTCATTACTGAGTTTCTCATAGGAATCCTCAAGTGCGTTGATTTGATCAACAATTTCTTTTAATGATTCAACTTTTTTTTGATGGGGATCCCCACCGAATATCTGGGCAATTTTCTTAAACATAAATTTATTCACCTTGATTGGCGCCAAGCGCCTTTGTTTTCATATTTTGTGATTATAGCACAGGCAGCGCATAAAAATGTTCACCTGCTTCCTATAATACTTGAACTATCTTACTTGGTTTAAGTAGGATTTATATTAATCCCCTGAGTTTTCACATGCTGCTGTTACATGAGAGTGATGCGTATCAAAACACTAAAATCAAGTCCCTCCTTTAAATAAAAAATCCCGGAACCTTCATTCCGGGATGATTTACGTATATTGACGTTATGGCACCGGGCAGCCATCCAGCATATCGAAGGTGATTGCACACCACCAGGAAGCCGGCATGAAATACAAAGTCACAGCGATCACACAGGCAAGGACAACAACGGCGATAATTAAAATGATCAGCCAGGTCGGGAATCCTTCCCTTTTAGCCTTCGGTTTGCGGACTTTTTCAACCCTGGGTTCAGGCAGTTCCTCTTCATACTTCGGTTCCACTGTTTGCTCATATTCTACTGGCGGCGCCTCTTGCGGCAGTTCATATGCCTGTAGGCTTTGCTCAGCAGCGATCGTCGCATCAGGATCGTAACTGCTTTTCTCAAAAACCATAACAATGTTTTCACCAAAAGTGATTACATCACCGGCTCGAAGCTGCTTCGGGCTTGAGATACGTTCGCCGTTAAGGAAGGTCCCATTGGTTGATCCCAGATCTTCAATAAAGAAATCTTCTTCCTGCCTGAAAAACCGGGCGTGCCTTCGTGACACCTCAGGATCTCCGATGGCAATATCGTTGGCAAGATCTCGCCCGAATAAAATTTCAGCCTGCTCTAAAGGGAAAACCTTCCCCGGATTAGGACCTGAACGTGTTGATAATTGGAAATATTGGGCGGTCATTGAGCCTCCTTCAAGGTAGATCAATCAAACGTTGTTGATTCTTATTAATTTAGATTATAGTATTAGTTTAATGATTTTTTCAATTCATGTCAAACATTTTAATTAAAAGCCAGTATTTACCCCTTCTTTGATAATGAAAATGACCGTGCTGCATAAATTAAATAGGATGCCAAGCCACCTCCTTCATCTTGAAAATTGTTATTATTTTTCTGATAAGTCTTTAACATTTCTCAAACATCCACTCAATAAAATTCATAGTGATAAAAACCGAGAGATTATTTTCATTTAATACAAACAGTAAGCAAGAAATTATCGAAAACAGCAAAATTTAGGAGAGAAGAATATATGGATTTGGACAAATTTACACAAAAAGCACAGCAAGCACTGATTCAATCACAGCAGCTTGCTTCGGATCTTAACCATCAGACCATTGCACCTGCACATTTACTCCTGGCATTGTTAAACCAGGATCAGGGGGTTGTCCCTGCCATTGTCACCAAGGTTTCTGGCAGCCCAATCGCCCTGCGTGAAGAGGTTCAAAATGAACTTGACAATAAACCCAAAGTCTTAGGTGGGAATTCCGGCCAAGCCGGGATGTCAAAAGCCGCTGTGGACATAACCAACGCTGCTGAGCGCTTCGCCAAAGGGATGTCCGATGAATACATCTCTACAGAACACCTTTTGCTTGGATTGACCGAAAGCTCAGAAGGGAAACGCCTTTCGAATTACGGCCTGACCAGAGATGCTATTCTTAAAGCACTGAAAGAGGTGCGGGGGTCGCAGCGCGTCACCAGCCAGAACCCTGAATCAACTTATGAGGCATTGACTAAATATGGGCGCGATCTGACGGCATTGGCGCGCACAGGAAAATTGGACCCGGTGATTGGTCGCGATGAAGAAATACGCAGGATAGTGCAAATCCTTTCCCGACGGACGAAGAACAACCCGGCATTGATCGGCGAACCCGGTGTGGGTAAGACTGCCATTGTTGAGGGATTAGCACAGCGTATTGTCAATGGTGATGTTCCTGAGGGATTGAAAAACAAAAAAATTATTGCCCTTGACATCGGTTCATTGATTGCCGGGGCAAAGTATCGCGGTGAATTTGAAGAACGGTTGAAGGCTGTATTAAAGGAAATCGCGGATTCAGCAGGTGAAATTCTGCTGTTCGTGGACGAAATGCACACCGTCGTTGGCGCGGGTGCCGCCGAAGGGGCCGTTGATGCGGGCAATATGCTCAAGCCCATGCTGGCGCGCGGTGAACTGCACATGATCGGTGCAACCACACTTAATGAATATCGCAAATATGTTGAAAAAGATGCTGCGCTTGAACGGCGCTTCCAACCCGTGTTTGTCACAGAACCTTCCGTTGAAGATACCATCAGCATCCTGCGCGGCTTGAAGCAGCGATACGAGGTACATCACGGTGTCCGCATCACGGATCCGGCGGTCATCGCAGCAGCCACATTATCCCACCGCTATATCGCTGACCGACACTTACCAGACAAAGCGATTGACCTGATTGACGAAGCCGCAGCACGCCTGCGAACAGAAATCGATTCCAAGCCGCAAGCATTGGACGAGGTCGACCGTGCCATCATGCAGCTTGAAATTGAACGGCAGGCATTGCAGAAAGAAAAGGATAAGGCATCAAAGGAACGACTGGCAAACATCGAAAAGGACCTGGCAAACCTCCAGGAAAACGCCAGTGAACTGCACACACGCTGGCAGGTGGAAAAAGAAGCCATCCAGAAAATTCGGGACCTCAAAGAAGAAATCGACCAAACAGAAACCCAAATTGACCGGGCTGAACGGCAGGCTGACCTTGAAAAAGCTGCCCGATTACGTTATGGCACATTAAATGAGCTGCGGGCACGACTGGAGAATGCTGAAAAGCACCTGAAAGAATTGCAGGAAAATTCACCTTTGCTAAAAGAAGAGGTGGACGCAGAAGAGATTGCTGAAGTCGTTGGCAACTGGACGGGCATCCCTGTTTCTCGACTGCTGGAAGGCGAGATGCAGAAATTGATGCGCATGGAAGAACGACTGCACCGCCGGATTGTCGGACAGGATGAAGCTGTCGATGTGGTATCCAATGCTGTACGCCGTGCCCGGGCTGGATTACAGGACCCCAACCGACCGATTGGCTCTTTCATTTTTCTGGGTCCCACCGGCGTGGGTAAAACAGAGCTGGCGCGTGCACTGGCAGAATTCCTCTTCAATGACGAGGATGCCATGGTGCGCATCGACATGAGTGAGTACCAGGAGAAACACACTGTCAGCCGGCTGTTTGGTGCTCCGCCAGGATATGTCGGTTTTGAAGAAGGTGGGCAGTTGACAGAAGCTGTCCGCCGCCGCCCATATAGCGTGGTGCTGTTCGATGAAATCGAAAAAGCACACGCTGAAGTATTCAATGCCCTGCTGCAATTGCTGGATGACGGCCGTCTGACCGACGGGCAGGGTCGTACCGTTGATTTCCGCAATACCGTGGTGATTATGACCAGCAACCTCGGCAGCGAGCTGTGGATGAGCTCTGTTGAAGACGAAAACCAGATCAGGGAAGTCTCACGTGATCAAATCAACCGGTTACTTCAAGCACACTTCCGCCCAGAGTTTTTGAATCGTGTGGATGAAATTGTGGTGTTTACACCCCTGACCAAAGAAGACCTGGCAAAGATTGTTGATATCCAATTGAATCGTGTGGCTAACTTGATGCAAGACCGCAATCTGACATTAAAGGTGGACCAGGCTGCTCGTGATTACCTGGCAGAATTAGGTTATGACCCCGATTTTGGTGCCCGGCCGCTCAAACGCACCATCCAACGAGAGGTTCAGGACCCGCTGGCTTTGAAAGTTGTGGCAGGTGAGGTTAAAGAAGGGGATACCATCCGGGTCAC
>LGHA01000181.1 GCA_001508595.1 Anaerolineaceae bacterium 46_22
CAATATTTGTGCCCGGTCAGGATCTGATTGGCTCAGTTCACCTAATTCTGAAAGTGCTCTTTGAATGTATTGTTCATAGGCTCTCACTGCTTCACCAATATCGTTGAATCTTCCCTGAGCGATCAACGATTGAATCTCTACTAATCGCATTTGTGCGTATTGGAGATTGAGCTGAACCTTATCTTCAGTTTCAACTGCCAGTTGAACTCTGGCTTTTTCAATGCCAGACTTTACGGTATATAAGCGATCCCCCGGCAAAGAATTCGATGCTGCTGCAGCTGTAATCCCTGCACCGCCGAACAATAATGCTACAACGACAATCGCAATTGCTGCTGTTTGATAAACTTTTTTCATTCTTGGTGTTGCCATTTTAAAATACTCCTTTATTTGTCTTAAAAAATTCGTTTGATTTTCTTGAGCTCTAATTCGCTCTTCTTTATTGATGTTGTCAATTTCTGCTAAAAATCTGGCTTTTGATTTTTCAGCTTTTTCCGGGTCACGTTGTGGAACTTGCCGCAGCTCTGCAAGCAATGCTTCAAGCTCCGGATCAATATGATTGTTTTGATACTTGTAATCTTTCATCGTTTCCACTTCCCGATACCATCTAATGTTTTTCGCAATCGTTTGACTGCTCGATACTGCATAGCTCTGCTTGCTTCCACTGTTTTGCCAAGATGTTCAGCCACTTCTTCATGTGACCATTCTTCCATAATTCGTAACTCGATCACCATTCTTTGTTCCTCAGGCAGCTTTAGCAAGGCTTTCCGTAACCGTTCATGCATTTGTTTATTTGAGAAAAGCAGCTCTGGGTTTATTTTTTGATCTGGTACAAGCTCCTCGCCGACATTTTCGTCGGGCTTTCTTTTTCGGTAATAGTCAACGATCCAATTATGTGCTATTCGATAAAGATAAGCCTTCGTGTGTCCATTTGGAGATTTTCCAGACTGTAGAACTTGCAAATATCTTGTAAAAACCTCTGAAACACATTCCTCAGCCAGATCCTGGTCACTTAAGTAACGGTATGCATATCTATAAAGCGCTTCATTGTTTTCTTCATACAGCTTGATAAGTTTTTCCTTATCAAGCTGAACTATTTGATCTTTATTTTTTTCCATAGCAGCTATCTCACTTATTACAACGTAATCCCACCAAAAACGTGACGGATTATTTTTATGTAATGAGAATTGTAAACTTCAAACACTCATCCTCATTATCATATGATGACATTTTTGTATTAAAAGTAACATGCGAGGGGTAATTATCTGGGGTTTGTTCAATGCTTAATTGGAATAAATTCCATTATTAAATGCAAAAAGAGGTTAGTGCTCCGCTTTTTTTGACGGGTTGCTAACCTCTTTTAATTCAAATGCGAATTGATTATTACAACTTACCTTCTATAAAGGTCACTGCATCTCCAACCGTCTGGATCTGCCGTGCTTCCTCATCAGTAATGGTGATATCAAATTTCTCGCAAAAACCATCAATCAAGAAAAACTGGTCCATTGAATCTGCCTTTAAATCTTCAATGAAACGGGTTTCCGCGGTAATATTATCATCATCGACCTTTAAAACATCTACTATGACTTCTTTGACCTCATTTAATGTGTCTGACATAAAGCCTCCTATCTGGAAATGTGTTACTCACATTCTAACGCGCCTTGATAAACTGTCAAGGATTATACCGTAATTCATATATAATAAACACAGACTGATGACAAAAGATACGAAAATTTCCAAGCGCAAAGACGACCATATCCGGATAAATTTAGAAGAGGATGTTAAATCTTCTTTGTCTACAGGACTTGAAAAATATCAGCTCATTCATCAGGCACTGCCGGAGATTTCTCTGTCTGATGTTGACATGAGCCAGGAGCTTTTTGGAAAATTTCTACCTGTGCCCTTGCTGATCTCCTCCATGACGGGCGGCACAGACCAGTCAAACCAAATCAATCGCAATCTCGCCACAGCAGCGCAGGAAATTGGCTGCTGCATGGGCGTGGGATCACAGCGAGCAGGAATTGAAAACCCAGATGTAAAGGAAACCTTTAATATCCGTAAATATGCCCCTGGTATTCTCGCTTTTGCAAACATTGGCGCAGTCCAGTTGAACTACGGTTATGGGGTCGACCAGTGCCAGAAAGCCGTGGATATGATTGAAGCAGATGCCCTGATCCTTCACCTCAATCCTTTACAAGAAGCCCTCCAGTTGGAAGGAAATTCCAATTTCAGCAATCTGGCAAAGAAGATCGCTGAGATTAAAAAAAGCCTGAATGTTCCACTGATCGTTAAAGAAGTCGGTTGGGGCATGTCCAGACAATCGGCAAAACGGCTTTGTGAAGCAGGGGTTGACGCAATTGATGTGGCGGGTGCAGGTGGAACATCCTGGTCACAGGTTGAGATGCACCGTTTGAAGGACCCTTACAGAACTCAAATAGCTGCTGCTTTTAGAGACTGGGGAATTCCAACAGCAATTTCAATTGAAAATGCCCGATGGGCAAGTGAAGACTGGCCAATTTTTGCTTCAGGGGGTTTACGTACCGGTGTTGATATTACAAAATGCCTGGCTTTAGGCGCAACATTGGGTGGGATGGCGGGGGTCTTCTTGAAGGCTGCAAACCAATCCCTTGAAACGACCGTTAATGTTATGAAGATGATTGTTGACCAAATCCGAATTGCAATGTTTGCGACTGGCTCAAAAGATCTTAGATCTCTCAGTCGGGATAAAATACGGGAGCTTAACTAAAGGTAATTTATATGGTCCTAACCGTA
>LGHA01000182.1 GCA_001508595.1 Anaerolineaceae bacterium 46_22
AACCCCGGCTGAAAAGCGATTATTGCGTTTTATAAAAGTGGCTGAGGTCAGGTTGGGTAATTTCACGATGAAGCTTCTATAAGCCTGCGAATCTCGGGGTTTGCATCCCAAAAGCTGCACAGTGCTTCCTGGTTTTCTAACCCACTTGCCGCAGCGGCAAGCTGTAAAGCGATTTCGGGGTCGCTGTCAGCCAATAAGCCGACAAGAAAGCCAGCCAAACCGTGATCGTAATCATTAATTATTTCCGGATCTCCAGACCCGAAGACCGGTTCCCGGATTTCACGATCAATCCAGGCTTCTCCCAATCCGGACAATCCGCGGCCCGGTCTCTTCCATGCGTGTTCGCCATTCGTGCGCAGATAAAAGCCGTGTTCTCTTAAATTGACCATCAAAATCTTCACGCCGAATTTCATGACGCGTTCAGACAGCTCATGCAGCAAACCAGGCGGAAGACCTTCCACCGCATCCACATGCCCATACTCTGAGTATTGCTGATCGCCTTCGGGCTTGAGAAAAAAGAGGAGCTGCGGGATATCTGCAATTAAAACATCGACCAGGGGCAATGTGTTTTCAAGCACACCTGACCAATCCACCCCGCCAGCAGATCCACCCACTTCAGGTAAGCCAAAATCCAGACTTGTGCTCAAGCCTTCTCGCCTCACACGCTGCAAAATCGAAACCAGTTCACCGCCATCCCCCCGGTAAATAGATCGCATTAAGGCAGGGTGACCGAAGTGAAATAAATCCCCTTCTCGGAGGGTCTCACGACGAAGATCCGATGCATAAAAAGACTTGTTTGCGCCTTGGAAGTAGTAGTGGGACTCACCTAAGTTGAGCTGATATGCCGTTGGGACTGAGGGATCCAGGATCAGGCCCTCCACCAGGGTCGGTGCTTTGTCTTTGATGACTTTGACAATCACATCCCCAAAAATATCATCGCCCACCTTACCAATCAGACCTGTCGGCAGGCCCAGGTGATGCAAAGCTAGGGCAAGGTTGGCTAGACCGCCAAGGCTTAATGCCGCCTGACCAATTTGACTTGCGCCTCTTTCCCCGGGTTCAGACGGAACAGCGTCGTGCAAGGATGAGGTGATGTTCAGGCTGAGATACCCGGCAATCACTGCTTTCTTAAAAATCATACAATGTTCCTCCAGGATTGAATACCGGGCTTAATCCTACCACCATCACTGCTTATTCTGTACCGGTAGAAGACTCCTGCATAAATTTCCTGGGGTTCCAGATCAAAAACATCAGTGCAGCTAAAAATGCCAGGGCGCTTCCAAAGAAGAAGGGTGCTGAGGGGCCAAAACCTGCCCAGGCGCCAGCCCCCTGCCACAATAAACCGGCTAACAACGAAGCCGGGAAGTCGATGATGCCCAGCACAGCATTATAGGTGCCGTAGGCTGTGCCGCGCAATTCCGGTGAAACGAGGTCAGCCACCATGGCTTTTGCAGTGCCGTATGCCAGGCCATAATACACGCCGTAAACGATATACAGTACCCAAATATGCCAGGGACGCTGTGCCAAAGCAAAACCCAGGTAAATGACACCGTAAACCAGCCAACCGCCAATGATCACTTTGCGGCGCCCAATGCGATCTGAAAGTGATCCGGCGGGCGCAGAAACAAGCGTATATACCAGGTTAAATGCCGCCAGCATCAGCAAAATTCCCAGGACGCTCAGTCCCCGCTCCTGAGCTCGCAGTACAAGAAAAGCATCCGATGAATTACCCAGGTCAAACACACCAACGATCAACAAGAAAACCAAAAAGGGTTTGCCCAAGCCTTTGAAGGTGATCTTAGGGGCGGCTTGATCGCTTCGTTTTACCGTTTCCTGGGCAATGACTGCCAGGCTGATCACCGCCAGAACAGCCGGCACAAGGCTGATCAATACAATGGTGCGGAAGGTGTTTTCGCCCAGCTGCAGGTTATTGGACTGCGCCAGCCAAACTGCCAGTGCTGCAATTAAAATCCCCAGAACAGCACCGCCAGTATCCGCTGCCCGATGAAACCCAAAGGCAATCCCGCGCTGCTCGGGTTCGATCGAATCTGCCACAAGGGCGTCACGAGGTGCTGTCCGGACGCCTTTGCCGATCCGGTCCGCCCAGCGAACACCAGCGATCATTCCCCAGGAGTTTGCAATGTAGAAAAAGGGCTTGGCTAATGCTGAGATGCCATATCCTGCCACCGCCAGCCACTTTCGCCCGCCCAATTTATCCGAAAGCCAGCCAGAAAAGACCTTTAAGAGGCTGGCTGTGGCTTCTGCGATGCCCTCGATGATCCCAATGATATTGGTTTTTACGCCCAGCACATTGGAGAGAAACAGCGGTAGGATGTTGATGACCATCTCGCTGGAGATATCCATGAAGAAACTGGTCAGGCTGGCAGCCCATACGTTGCGCGGTAATTTTCGGACTTTGGAGAGAAAGGTTTTTTGTGTCATGGCAGTCTCCTTTGTGTTTTTGGAATTTAATTTATTCTATCAGGGCGGGACGCGTTTGGGAAGTTATTTTGGTGAACATTTGGATGGGGTAAAAATTGAACCATTACCCACTGCTTCAGGATAATGGGGGTCATGTATGGTGTCGCCAGACGCCTATGTGATAAAAACATATTCTTATCACGTAGTCGATAATGGTGCGGTGAAGATCGCACCGCACCCTTGTATATTAAATATGGTGTATCCTTGAGAGGTAAAAGGCACCAGTCAGGGGGGATGAGGGTGAAT
>LGHA01000183.1 GCA_001508595.1 Anaerolineaceae bacterium 46_22
ATGAAATGCCAGATTTAACCACAATATTTGTGGAAACCTATGAGCCTTCACACCCCTTTGGGGCTAAAGCTGTGGCAGAAATTCCTTTGGATGGCGTTGCCCCGGCAGTAGGAAATGCGATTCTAGATGCCTGTGGCGCATCTCTGACCACCATCCCTGCGATACCTGAAAGAATTTGGCGAAAATTGCGAGGATTGGAAGAAAATTAATATTTAGATTAGTTTGTTCCTTTTAGTATCCTAACGTGGATTGAACCAAATGGTTCTTGAAAGATTGATATGGAAATTCTTAACCAGTTAAAAAAAGCAGTTGCTGAAGGGAAATCGGTTGCCTTATGTACAGTTGTAAATACAAAAGGTGCAGTCCCAAGGCATGCCGGAACAAAAATGATTGTATACAGGGACGGCAGCACAGAAGGTACAGTTGGTGGGGGCGAGATGGAAAACCTCGTTCTTAAGGAAGCGCTTAATGCGATTAAAGATGGCAAAACCCGGTTCTTAAATTATGATTTGATCGATGTAGAAAAGGGTGACCCGGGTTTATGCGGTGGATCGGTTTCGATCTTTGTAGAGCCTTATTTGCATCCGGCGACGGTGGTGATTGTCGGTGCTGGTCACGTGGGAAGAGCTGTTGCCCACCTGGCTTCCTGGTTGGGGTTTCGGGTTGTGATCTCTGACGACCGCAAGGACCTGTGCACGCCTGAACGGTCACCTGGCGGCGATGTCTATTTGCCTGTTTCAATGTCTGATCTTCCTGATGAAATGGTGATCGATTCGCAGACCTATGTGGTGCTTGTGACACGCGGCGTGGAAGTGGATGTTGCCGGTCTGCCTTCAATCTTAAAAACAGACACACCTTATATTGGTTTAATAGGGTCGAAAAACCGTTGGTCTCACACAAAAGAAAAATTACTTGAGATTGGCGTATCGCAAGAAGATATCGGACGGATCAAATCTCCGATTGGGCTGGACATTAATGCTGAAACGCCAGAAGAGATTGCAGTCAGCATCATGGCTGAAATTATCAGTCGGCGAAATGAAGACAAACGCCATTTGCGCAAATAGTGAGAACTTGGAGTACATCAATTATGTGGCAGAATTATCATTTAGCAGAATCAATTGACGAAGCCGTCACAATACTTGCAGAAGCGGGTGAAAAAGCGCGTATCATAGCAGGTGGTACCGATCTGATTTTGGAACTGAAACGCGGCACGCGTAAAGGAATCTCCACGGTCATCGACATCACGAAAATCCCGGGACTGGACAGGATTTGGGAGGATGAGGATGGTCTTATTCATATTGGACCGCTTGTCACTCACAATCATATTGTTGCTTCGCCAGTGATCTACAAAAAAGCCTTTTGCTTATTACAAGCCTGCTGGGAGATCGGTTCACCGCAAATCCGGAATCGAGGCACCGTTGTTGGCAACCTGATCACTGCTTCCCCAGCGAATGATGCTATCAGCCCTTTAATGGCATTGGATGCAAAGCTTGTTTTGCACTCTGTGCGTGGTGAACGGATTGTCGCTCTGGATGATTTTTATCTTGGGGTGCGAAAAACGGTAATGGAAGCGGATGAAATTGTCACCGATATTTTCTTTGATGCCCCAGGTCCATCTGTGCAATCTTATTTTATTAAGACTGCATTGCGCAAAGCGCAGGCAATATCCGTTATCAACATCAGCGTGCTGGTTGAGCTTGAAAACGGTATAACAAAGGATGCAAAAATCACTTTAGGTGCTACTGCACCCACAATCATCCATGCTGAGAGGGCAGAAGAATTCATCATCGGAAAAGCCCTGACGGATGAAGTCATTGCTGAAACTGCTTCATTAACAGCCCAAGCAGCCAGCCCGATTTCAGATTTGAGGGGATCTGCGGATTATCGAAGTTACATGGTCGGGGTGATTGCGAAACGAGCGTTAACAGCAATTCAAAAAGGTGTCGATAAGGACGAGATTCCAGAAAATCCAGTCCTTTTGATGGGTACAGGAGTGGAAACAAAATCGCTCAAAGAACCCTGGACAGGCAAAGAAATTCATACCTGGATTAACGGTCGAGAATTTCGCTTCAAAACCGGTTTTAACAAAACGCTTTTGAATTTGATTCGTGATGAAGCAGGCTTTTCCGGCACAAAAGAAGGCTGCGGCGAAGGTGAATGCGGCGCCTGTACAGTATTTCTTGATGGACGTGCTGTGATGAGCTGTCTCGTGCCCGCTGAAAGAGCACACGGTTGTGAAATCATCACGATTGAAGGGTTGCGTTCGGAAGAGCAACTGCATCCAATGCAGGAGGCTTTTGTTGAATACGGTGCGATTCAATGCGGATTTTGCACGCCTGGATTCATCATGTCTGCAACAAAACTCCTGGAAGAAAGGCCAACGCCTTCACAGGAGGAGATTCGACTGGCAATTTCGGGCAATTTGTGCCGTTGTACGGGATATTATAAAATCATTGAAGCGATCGAACATGCCAGTCAGGCGATGTTGGTATCAGAAAAGGATCAAGAGGAGTAGAGATGGCTTATATCGGGAAATCCTTTAAAAGATTTGACGTCAAAGATAAAGCGACAGGAGAAGCCCTTTATCCGGGTGATTACAACCTGCCTGACCAGCTTCATATGAAAATTCTTTTTGCCAATCGCCCTCACGCGATCATCAAATCAATGGATACATCTGAGGCAGAGGCGTACCCGGGTGTATTGGCAGTTTTGACAGCCAAAGA
>LGHA01000024.1 GCA_001508595.1 Anaerolineaceae bacterium 46_22
GCATGCCCCATGCGTTTATTCGGTGGTGCTGCCAGACCGGCTATAAAACCAATCACCGGTTTTGTCATGTGGTTAGCCACATAAGCTGCAGCCTTTTCCTCCTCTGAACCCCCGATTTCGCCAATCATCACGACCACATCCGTTTGTGAATCACCCTCAAAGTGTGAAAGGATGTCAATAAAGTCGGTGCCTACGATAGGGTCTCCGCCGATTCCCACACAGGTACTCGTACCAATATCCGCTTGTTTGAGGGCGTAAACGACTTCATAGGTGAGTGTGCCAGAACGTGATACGACACCCACGTTTCCTGGTATGGTGATGCTCCCTGGTATGATACCAACTTTTGTAAAGGGTGGTGAGATGATGCCAGGTGAGTTTGGCCCTATTAATCGGACGTCTTTGTGGCTGATTGCGCGCTTGATCTGAAGCATTTCTTTTACGGGGAGACCTTCGGTAATGCATACAATCAATTTGATCTCTGCGTCTGCGGCTTCAAGGATAGCATCCCCTGCAAAACGGGCGGGCACAAAGATGATGCTGGCATTAGCGCCTGTGAATTCTGCTGCGGTTAGAACAGAATCGAAAACCGGAATCTTGCCGTTTAAGACCCATTCACCGCCTTTTCCAGGTGTAACGCCAGCCACAATGTTGGTACCGTATTTGAGCATTTGAATTGAGTGAAAACCACCCTCGTGACCTGTGATCCCCTGAACCAGCAGCCGTGTTTCCGTGTTAACTAATATGCTCATGAGCATACTCCAGAGAATTTTTTACAGCTTTTTGTGCTGCTTCCTGTAATGTATCTGCCGTCTCAAGGTTTGCGCTTGCCAATATCTCCCGACCTTCTTTTTCGTTGGTGCCGACCAGGCGAATGATGAAAGGTATATCTGTTTTAATCTGATCAAGGATTTTCTTAATTCCGATCGCGACCTCGTCACAGCGAGTGATACCACCGAAGATGTTGATCAGAACTGTTTTTACTTGAGGGTCCTGAAGAATAATTCTTAAGGCTGCAGCAACCTTTTCAGCGCTGGCACCGCCCCCAATATCAAGGAAATTCGCGGGTTGACCGCCGTTGTGTTGAATGATATCCATGGTAGCCATTGCCAGGCCTGCGCCATTGACGAGGCAGCCGATATTGCCAGAAAGCTTGATGTACTCCAGGCTGAATTTGTGTGCTTCAATTTCTTCCGGTGCCTCTGCAGATAAATCTTGCTTCTCAATTAGGTCAGGGTGGCGAAAAAGGGCATTATCGTCGATGATCATTTTCCCATCAAGCGCGATCAAACGTCCATCTGCTGTGATAACAAGGGGATTGATTTCTGCAAGGGTGGCATCCAATTCCTGGTAGGACTGATACAGGCCTTTGGTGATGCTGATGAATGATCGCCAAAGCGACCTTGGTAATTCTATTTCTGCAGCCAGATTACGTGCCTGGTAATCTTTTAAGCCTAACAAGGGGTCAACACAAACCCTGCCAATTTTTTCTGGAGATGTCCTTGCCACCTCTTCAATATCGACACCGCCTTCTCCGCTGGCGATTAGGAGAGTCGATCCAGAATCTCGATCGATTGTCATCCCGATATAAATTTCTTGCTGGATGTTGACGGCTTCTTCAACCAGCAGACGCCTGACAGGGATCTCTTTTATTTTGCTGCCAAGGATTTTTGAAGCTTCGTCACTGGCTTCTCCCGGCGATTTGACTAAACGGATTCCCCCAGCTTTTCCTCTGCCGCCTACAAGCACCTGGGCTTTTAATACAACTGGTCGATTTAATTCTTCTGCTATTAATTTTGCATCTTCTGGTGAGGAAGCTAATCGCCCCCGTGGTACAGGAATTTGATGGTTGGAAAAAATTTCTTTGGATTGGTATTCGTGAAGTCTCATAGATTTTTTATGTTGTTAATAGAATGTTAAAGCATTATACCATGTGGTCGTTGTGGGGGCATGTCTATGACTGTTTTTCAAAGAAAAAGGATGCCGTTTTATAACCTCGGCATCCTTTTGTCAGTATTGTTGTTTAGAAGCTATTAGCCTTTGAGGAAGTCCTGTAAGGATTCCTTGCTGATGCGATAAGCACTGCCAATTTTGCGTGCTTTCAAGTCACCAGCTTCGATGGCTGCCACCACATCCTCAGCCGCTACTTTTAGATATTGTGCAGCCTCAGCAGGGGTCATTACATCAGGCATCGCACCTGCAGCAGCTGGGACACCAGCGCTATCCTGCTGGTCTCGGTTTCGAAGTGCAGAGCTAAGCGCATCTCCAATACCCATTCCAGCGCCAATGCCTGCTGTTAAGCCGGCACCACCAGAAGGATTTTGAGCAGCGTCTCGCATGGCATCTGCAGCCTGGAGCTGGGTGTAGGTTTGCATGTCCAGCATACCCATTGCCCGCAGTTCCTCAGCAGATTTATCAGAGGGCTTCAGGTTTCCGATATAGAAGGATTTAAGCTGTAAACCGATCGACAGGAAATCATCCTGCGTCTTGGCTCGAACACCGGCAGACAATTCATCCGTCAAGCCAATCAATTCAAGGACATTGCTTTTGGCTGTTGTTTCACCCAGCAGGTCCTGTAATTTGGAGAGCAGCATGGTGCGCAAACGGTTTTCAATATCACTTGTGCGATAGTAACCCTGGGCACCCACAATCTGATTGACAAATTGCTGTGGGTCGCTCACCTGGAAGCTGTAAGTTCCAAAGCCTTGCAATAAGGCTACGCCCAGACCAACGCCAGGATTTCTGACAATGATGGGTTGGGGGGTGCCCCATTTTCGGTCGGCAAATTCTTTCATCGAGACATAGAAAACTTCAGCGGTAAAAGGTGTGCGATCGCCAAAGGCTTTGCCAATAAAGTCGGTTAACAAGGGGATGTTTGCGGTCGTAATCGTGTGTCGACCTGGACCAAGGACATCCAAAGCCCGACCATCTCGCATAAAGACAACATTTTGTGATTCACGGACGATGACTTGTGACCCAATCCGCATGTCGGCAACGCCGGTTTCCGGAAAACGATGTACAATCTCGTCCTTCATCTCTTTTGGATATTCAACGACATCAAAAATTCTGGCCATATTAATTCACTCCAATTCTTTTCTAATTTTCAATCATATCAAGTAATTATACTTATGCTTCGGTCGTAATGCCTTGCATAACTTCCGAACGCTTGTTGAACGCATCAACGCATTGCTGGCTAACTGTCCTCAGATGTCTGAGGGCAGCATCCAAACCTTCAGTACCAATGGAGGTTTCAACATTGTCGACAGCTGAAGCCACCTGGTCTGAAAGGGCTAACAGGGCATAATCATATTGATAGACCTGGTCAAGTTCATCTTGTTTGATCTTGATCGCATCAAAAATTCCGGCGTAACCGTAGGATGCAGTTTTGACACGATCGATGAATTGCCTGAGTTTCAAAGCGCTGGCTTCCAGATCGTCAATGTATTGAAGTTCACCCTGGCTTATAAGATCTCTTTGCAGGCTGGAAACCCGTTGATAGTGAACCTCGAATTCATCAGCAATCTTCTCTCGTAAGATTTTATCAGATAGACGTCGATCTCCTCTTTCGATGTAGCCTTTGAATCCCGGGATCTTCACTAAGATTTTTTTGAAAAAATCCTGATCGCCGGTAACTTTTTCTAATATATCACTCATAGTTCCTCCATTTATGGTTTAATTGGACAAATTTAGGGTTTTTTCCCTGATTTACTTTCATTATAATTATATAAAATACAAAATAGATAAGCAATATAAAATATAAGGGATTTTCGCTCTTTTATCCTATATCTATTATAAAGTATCTTTGAGATAGTATATAATTGGATTAAATTATCAGAAGGAGGACCTATGGCAAAATTCCCTGACGAGCGGGGGCAAGGATGGATTGAGTGGATTTTGATCTTCATTTTGGCAATAATGGTCTTAATCACTTCTTATTTATTATTGAAACCTGCATTGTCAGTCATGGTTCGAAATTTTTTCCAATCACTTCAATAAAAAAATATTCGGGTGATAATCAGTGCTAAAAAATCAAATTGCAACAAGGCTTTATAAGGGTTTTTGGACTGCTCTTGATTGGGTATACCCACCTTCGTGTGCTGTTTGTGAGAAGCCTGGTTATGCCTTGTGTTTGAACTGCAGTAATGAAATTCTTTTTATTTCAGGAAAAGTCTGCTCTATTTGCGGTGTACCAATCCATGGAAATCGGGATGTTTGCCAGGAATGCTGTGAGCATCAGCCTGCCTATGATGGCATGCGTAATGTTGCTTTTTATGGTGGGGTTATCAGAGAGTGCGTTCATGCGTTGAAATATCAGAACAACCAGAGCCTTGGGCGGTATTTTTCAGATTTAATGCTCCCTGTTGTAATGAATGTGGGATGGCATGTTGACGTTGTGATACCCGTGCCTTTGAGCCGTGAGCGTTACAAAGAGCGTGGATACAACCAGGCGGCAGCAATTGCGCGGCCACTGGCTATTGTACTGGAAAAACCCTTTGTACCCTTTGGTTTAGCACAAATTCGTGACACGAAGTCGCAGGTTGGCCTTTCAGGTGAACAGCGGCGTCAAAATGTTGTTGGTGCTTTTAAAGCAATTCCAGAACTTGTGAATGGAAAAAATATTCTGCTGGTTGATGATGTTATGACAACGGGTTCTACAATGGAATCCTGTGCAAAGGCTTTAAAAGTCGCAGGGGCAGATAAAGTCTACTGCATCACCATTGCCCGGTTTTTGAGGCTAAATGATTGATGATGTGGAATCTCATTTCAAGTATAATTTGATTATCAAATATTAAATGGAGGCAAATAATGACTGTCAAAATCGATATCTTTACCAAAAACCTCGAGTTAAGTGATCGTCTGAATGATTATGTTGTCACAAAAGTAGAAAAACTTGAAAAATTTCTGGACGAAGTAGATGAGTGTCGGGTAGATCTTTCGTATATTAAGACAGCAAGAAATGCCAATGATCGGCATGTTGCACAGCTAACCTTGCGGGGAAAGGGCTTTATTCTGCGATCAGAGGAGCGCTCTGACAGTATGTTCTCTGCTGTTGATGCCGCTCTGGATAAAATGCGCCGCCAAATAAGGCGTTATAAGGGCAAGCGTGCGCGAGGTCGTGGTGATGGACAGACCATTGCAGAAGCCATCGATATGGGTTACCCGGAGGAAATTGAGGTAGAAACAGAGGAAAGCCCTGTCATTGCCCGCCGGAAACGCTTCATGCTGGTGCCCATGGATGAGCTGGAAGCTGTTGAACAAATGAAATTGCTCGGTCATGAAGACTTTTTCGTCTTTTACAATGCCAACACCAGCGAATTTAATGTTTTATACAAGCGCCGGGATGGCTCTTACGGGATCATCATCCCTGAAATTGGGTAAGTTTTATAAGTTCGGAAACGGCTTGTACAGCATACCCTGTACAAGCCGTTTTCTTTTAGCGGGAATTCTGGTTAAATAAATTATAAAATTGATAACAGAAAATTTGGAGGTTTATTATGGTTGATGATTGCTATGATCCTTTAGCGCAAGCAGCGGATTTATTTTGTGAAGAAGCTATGGATGTAGATACGATTGAATCCTCAATAGCGAAGATCCTTGAGGCAATTGGCGAGGACAAGGATCGTGAGGGTTTGCTTAGAACACCCCACAGGGTGGCGAAGAGTTATGCTGAACTGCTGGCTGGGTACCGGATGGATCCGAAGGCATTAATCAACAATGCAGTATTCGACGTTGCTTATGATGCAATGGTGATTGTAAGGGATATCGAATTCAGCAGCATGTGCGAACATCACATGCTCCCTTTCATTGGTAGGGCGCATGTAGCGTATATCCCTTCTGATAAAGTTATTGGTCTTTCAAAGATTCCCAGAATTGTTGATTTGTTTTCAAAGCGTTTGCAGGTGCAAGAGCGCATGACAACACAAATTGCTGAATTTATAAACGTGGTGCTGCAGCCGCAAGGGGTGGCTGTTGTTGTAGAAGGTCTGCATATGTGCATGATGCTGCGTGGCGTCAAAAAACAAGATGCGCGTATGACGACTTCAGCCATGCTGGGAGCATTTCGTGATGATTACAGCACAAGGATGGAATTCCTTGATAATATTTCACGAGGTGCAAATAGCTTGCATATTTAAATCTATTTTGACCGTTTGATCTCCACACCAACGGAATCAGCTTGTGGAACAGCGTTTGGTTTTTCGATTTTTAGCCAGACGCTGTTAATTTTCTCATTCTCGAGAATTCTGTCAGCAAGGGCAGTGATCAGGGCTTCAATGGTCCCATAATTGCTGTCATCAATAAACTGTATGATGTCGTCGGACAGCCCAGAGTAATCAATGGTTTTATTGACGTCATCGCCTTTTGCCGCCTCTTTGATATCTGTTTTTATTTCGACGCTGACACGAATCTCTTGCTTTTTACGTTGTTCGTGGGCATGAATGCCAAGGATACCGAATACTTTGAGGTTTTGAATAAATATTTTGGCCATTTTAACCTGCTTTCCACTATAATTTAGTTAACGAGAATGGAATTGAGCTTGTATGAAAATCACAGTATTTACGATCAACCCGATATTTCCAGGCAAGGTTACCGGCGGCGCTTCTAAACATCTTTATTATATTACAAGATTTTTAGGCGATCAGGGACACCAGGTTGAAGTCATATGTCCCGAATCAGATGAATTAGGATCTTCATTTATATTGCACGACAATGTGGAAGTCTTTCCAGAACTGTCGTTTAATTTGCCCTTTCCCCAACCCTATGCTGTCAGTCCACCAGACCTTTCGTTAATTGTAAGCAGAATCAGCAAGCGGTTAACTAATGCAGATCGATTGTACATTCATGACGGAGAATGGCTGATCCCAGATGTTTATGCTGATATACCGACTATTGCTTCGTTTCGAGACAATATTTACCCGGAATCGGTTTTAGGAACCTTTGTTGGCAAACCTGACGCCATTATCACTGTTTCAGATTACTCTAGGGCTGTTATTCAAAATACAGCAGGTTTATTCTTCCCGGATTTATCAGAACGCATGTACACCGTCATCAACGGCATCGATTTTGATTTTTTCAAACGTGTGGACCCTTCAAACCTGGCAAGGCGATTAGGTTTAAACCCTGAAGAAGACATCATCCTCTTACACCCGCATCGACCAGAACAAGGAAAAGGTTTGGCTGAGACAATTCGGGTTGCTAATCGGCTGGTCCATAAGCACGGGTTAAGCCAGATAAAAGTTTTGATCCCCGAATGGATTGGTTCAATGGTAAGCTCAGGCGATTCAATCTATTATAACGAAATGATGCATTTAATTCAGGATTTTGAACTGATTGATAATTTCAAGTTTGTCCCCTGGCTGCCCGTTGATCGAATGCCAGAGCTCTACAGCCTGGGAAACATAACACTCTGTTTGGGGAATATTGTTGAAGCATTTGGGAATGTTGCCTACGAATCCCTGGCGTGCGGAACGCCCAGTATCGTCAGCCGTGTTGGCGTTCACAGAACGCTTTTGCCTGATGAGCTGATCGAGAAGGTACATTTTGGGGATGTTGATGAGGTCGTAGCGCATGTATTGGCGATCCTTGATGGCAAGGAATGGCATCCGGATCGGGTTTTGGAAGAATTAAAAGCCAAAATGAACATACAAAAACAAGTTCAATCCTACAGCGATATAATTATAAATTGCAACAAACAGGACCCCTTACAATTTACACCAGTTGATTCAACAAGAAGAACGACTTATAAATTACCACCTTGGGTATATTTTAAAGAGGATTTTATTTACCATGATTTCCGTGGAAAATTTGAAAATGCTTCAGAATTGGCGAATTTGGTAAAGGGTTCAGATAAGTTTAGTGAAGAAACAGCCTTGCATGATGGGATAACCCAAGAGATGTGGCAGGCGTGGATAAGAAAAAGCTGGATTGTTCCAGTAGGTCAATTAAAGGAGTAAAAAAATGTATGATTTTGAAGGCAAGATTATCGTGGTTACGGGCGCTGCAGGTAATTTGGGGCAAGCAGTGGTCAAGGGCTTTTTACAAAGCAATGGAACTGTATGTGGTTTGGACCATCGTTCAGGTCGTTTAGAACAATTTAAGAGCTTAAAAGAAGGTGCTGCATCATTTTATGCTTTTGATGAGGTTGACCTGACGGATAAAGAAAATATGCTTTCCCTTGCAGAACGGATAAAGTCTGAAGTTGGTGTTGTGAATATGCTTGTCAACACTGTTGGCGGTTTCAGTATGGGTGAGCCGGTGTACGGCATATCAGAGGAGACATGGCAGCGCATGATGCGTATGAATGTCACATCCTTATTAAATGCGGCGGCAGCATTCGTTCCAACGATGATCGAAACCGGCGGGGGAAAGGTGATAACGATTGGCGCTAAGGCGGGCTTGCTTGGGATGGTAAATGCAGGGGCTTATTCAGCAGCTAAAGCTGCATTGCTACGCTTAACTGAAAGTATGGCAGGTGAGTTGAAACAGAAGAATATTCAAGTTAACAGTGTTGTTCCGGGAATTATTGACACACCACAAAATCGAAAGGATATGCCCAATGCTGATTTTGAGAAGTGGGTGAGTCCAGAACAGGTTACTGATGTCATACTATTTTTAGCCTCATCCTCAGCAGATTCGATCAGCGGGGCAGCAATTCCTGTTTACGGAAGGTTGTAGAACTTATAGGTATTGGCCGCCGTCAACACGTAAAAATGCACCCGTTGTAAAATCGCTCTTGATCAGGTGGATGGCGTTTTCAGCTGCGATGTCAGGACTGCCGGTCCTTTGTAATAGGACGTATTTATTAGCATAAGCTTCTAAATCGACATCTTCTTTTCCTGCTAACGGCAGCATGATTCCAAGCCCAAGCGCATTAACTGTGATTCTCGGTGCAAGTTCAATAGCAAACATGCGTGTCATCTCAACCAGAGCAAGTTTTGTCAGTCGATAAGCAAAATGATCTGGTTTATTTTGAATTATTTGAGCATCTGCAATATTTAAAACCCGACCTTGCCGATCAGAGGGTAATTGTTTGGCAAATGCCTGGATCAAGAAAAAGGGGGTTTTTAAATTCACGCGAAATTGTTTTTCCCAAATTTCTCTGTTGGTTTCTAAACCGCTTCCCCTGAGGTAGAGGGCGGCGTTGTTTATGAGGATGTCAACACAATTAAAATGATTATGAATTTGTGGAAAAATATTGTTAACAGCATCTGAATGATTGAAATTCGCACCAATTGTGATCGCTTCAACACCTGATTCTCGCGCAAGTTGTGCTGTTTCTTCAGCTGGTTCCTGGGAGCTGTTGTAATGAATCACAAGATTTGCACCTTCTTTTGCTAAGGCAAGGGCGAATGCTCGACCTAACCGGACCCCACCACCTGTAACCAGTGCTGTCTTATGCTTCAAATCCATTTTCCACCTCTTTCAACATTTGGATCTTGTGGTCATCTTTTAATTGGTTAATGATATCTTCAATCAAAATGCCGCTTGCTGGATGCCTGAAATCAGGCGCAAGCTCTTTAAGCGGAATTGCAATGTATTTATATTTTATCAGATTAGGATCGGGTATTTGTTTTCCCTGAGTGAAAAACACGTCGTCGTCATAGGTGAGGATATCCAAATCAATCGGCACATTTACTTTGTTACCGGGTTCCCTGCCTAAATCAACCTCGATACTTTTTAGTCTTGAGCTTAAATCATTGAAGGAAAGCCTGGTGTCAATCTCTATTACCTTATTGTAAAAGAATGATGGATCAGATTCTTTTTGGACATCTTTAGATTTGTAAATATGGGACATGCCTCGAATTTTTGAAAAATCCTCTAATTTTTTAACTGCCTCTGGTAGATTTTTGTCAGGATCGCGGTTTGAACCAAGGCTGACAAAAACTTGGATATGTTTGCGATCCTGAAAACTTTTCTTGTAAATCAATGCGATCCCAAGAATGAGTATGGCAAAACCAAAAATCTGCCAAATATCAAATTTTCCAATCAGGCTTTTCTCTGAAACAAAGGCACGTGTGATAAGGGTGATAAGCCCAACGGCTCCCATACTGAGGTTAAATAATGTCCCACTCCTCAGAAAGCCAGCGGTTTTGAAAACCTTTGTGTGAAAAAGCATTGCCAGGAAACAAATGGTTACCAAGAAGAGTGCATACAGGTTCACAGGGTGCCTGGTCTCGTTCCACAATTGGATCCCCCAGGGTAATTCGGTGGGTAAACCATAGCCATTACCGATGGCGTAATTTGATAGGTGTATGCCTGCAAATAGAAACAGGAATAAAGGTGCCAGGGTATCCAGGCTTGGCCATAAAGGAAGGTGCTTTTTTTGCGCAAAGATGAAGGCAGCAAGTAAACCTACAAAGATGCCAAAACCGGGGTTTAACATCGATGGCGTCAAAGAGAATATTGCCATGGGATTACCTGCCAAAGCAGATGGGTTTTGAAGAATAAAGCCCACCCTGGCGCTAATAAGACCGGCGATCAGTCCCAAAAGAATGCTATTCTCAATTAGATCTCCGTTGGTGCCAAGGTTCTTTGAAAAGTAAGATGTCGCCCATAATCCGATGAATAAGCTTACAATCATAATAAATCCTGCTGCTTGGATTGAGAGCGGACCGATATTGATCATAGGGAACATAGGTTTGCCTTAATCCCTTTCTCCGTAAATATCAGTCAGCTTTGCTCGCAAATAAGCTTCGCTCATGCCTGAACCGATTATGACATCAATCACTTCTCCTTCTGGTCCTACCAAAACCGACAAAGGGACAGCGTGCAGCTGGTAATCTCGGGATAAACTGCCGTCCCGGTCTAGCAGCATCGTGTAGGTGTAACCCTGGGACTCGAAATAACTGGCAGCATTCGTGAGGCTGTCCTGGAAACTTGTGTTGATCGCAAGTATCTCAAATCCTTCAGGGGCGAATTCTTCATAAACGGATTGCAGTCCCGGCATGGTTCTTTTGCAGATGGAACACCAGGATGCCCATAAAAAAACAAGAACAGGCTGCCCTTCATAATCAGATAGGGAAATACTTTGACCCTCTGGTGTTTGAAGTGTGAAACCCGGAGCCTGGAATCCTTTGTGAACGGCAGAAGCGTCTGTGTTTGCTTGAACGACAGGGAAAAGGGTGGGAGTCAAAATGATCCAGCTCAGACTCAATAAAACTACAGTGACGACAATGGATGTAAATACTCTTTTTCTCATAAATCACTACTTCTAGATTTTCCTTGGATGAAATTAAGATCTTAGTTTTTATTTCCGAATTTAATTTACTTAATGATAATACCCAAAAAGCAGTCATGGGGAAATTGTCAAAGCTTTGTAAGTTATTAACATCTCATTGCGTCTAAGGGTTGTAGCTGATGAAATTGTGTGCTTATTCTAAAGGTATCTGATTATTAAATATTACGACAACTTATTCAAAGGCGATATGAATAAATTCGTTTGATTGAGAAGGCGGCGTGGTAAAATGAAATGGATACTTAAAAGGAAAGGATTACGCCATGGGAAATCGTTCAATTCAAGAAAAGTCAATTAATACTATAAAATTTTTAGCCGTTGATGGTGTGCAAAAAGCTAATTCCGGGCATCCGGGTTTACCCCTTGGTTGTTCCGGTATTGCATATGCATTGTGGATGAAAATTCTTAAGTACAACCCTAAAAATCC
>LGHA01000184.1 GCA_001508595.1 Anaerolineaceae bacterium 46_22
AACAATACCCCGAGCACCTTCAAGGTTATGAACGCGCAATCTTGCGAGAATATTTACAGTGTAAAATTTTACAAGGGATATTTGATAGCAGCCATGCCAGAAAGTTGTCCTTTCTTGGTGGGACTGCTTTGCGAATCTTCTATGAAAATCAGCGTTTCTCTGAGGATATCGACCTTGATAATTTTGGTTTAGATTGGAATGAGTTTGATGCTGTGGTGAAAGATGTTGAACGCTTTTTATCGCTTGAAGGCTTTGAGGTTGAGCTTCGACAAATCAGAAAAGCAGCTTATCATCTAATATTGAGATTTCCAAAGCTACTTTATCAGCATGGTTTGTCTCCTTTAAGGGATGAAAAAATTCTTATCCAGGTAGATACAGCAGCTCAAGGCTATGTATATCAACCTGATGTTAGAATTCTAAATAAGTTTGATGTATTTTCAGAAATTCGTATTGCGCCGCTTCCCTTGTTGTTGTCACAGAAAATATTTACAGCTACCAATCGAAAACGTCCTAAAGGGAGGGATTTTTACGATATTACCTTTTTGTTAGCGAGAACAAATCCCGATTTTAATTATTTAAAAGAGAAGCTGGCAGTAAGCTCCAAGGATCAGTTAAGGGCATTGATTCTTGATAAAATCTCAGATTTTGATTTTGACAATCTTGCTAAGGATGTGGCACCTTTTTTGATCAACAAAACGGAGATAAATAGGGTTAAAAAATTTGTTACGTTTTGGGAACAAGTTGATTTAGGATAGCAATAATATCAGTTTTACGGCCAGATCTGCCAGGTGACCCAGCTGATGATTATCCCTAAAATGATTCCCCCCACAGCCTCACCCGGGGAGTGTCCTAAAACTTCTCGTAATTCTTTGAATTCTTCTGCGGGTTTAGACTTGCCGGCAAAGATTTCTTCGATGATCCGGTTAATCTGCTGGGCATGAAACCCAGCCTGGCGGCGAATGTTTGTTGCATCGTAAACAACCACAGTGGCAATAGCAAAAGCCAGTCCAAACATGGGTGTATCAAAACCAACATAATGCCCCACACCTGCAGCTGCCGCAGTTACGACAGCAGAATGCGAGCTGGGCATTCCCCCAGTACCGAATATGAGGGACCAGTCCCATTTTTTGGTTCTCAAATATTCCAGGGGTAATTTTAGAATTTGTGCTAGCAGTGAGGCGACAATGCAGGCAATGAACACCGGGTTGTTGAAAATTCCTGTGAAGGGCATAGGTATTATTCTTCAGTCTCTATGGGTTGTGTTGCATCCATGGCGAGGGTACGCACCTGGAGTTCTGCCCTTTCCAGTAATTCTGCGCAATGTCTAGCCAGTGCCTGACCGCGTTGATATCGTTTGAGGGATTCTTCAAGAGATAATCCTTCTCCCTCTAGTTCTTTGACATTTTCTTGGAGCGCTTCAAATGCTGTTTCAAAATCCATCTCTTGTATAGCTTGTAATTCTTCGTTTTCTAACATCAGGATTCTCCTGTATAGATTTGGGTGATTCGGGCGTCCATTTCGCCACGATTGACTTTGATTTTTACGAATTCGTCAGGTTGTACCTGTTCAACATCTTTAACAAGGCTGCCATCCTTGTGACGGGTGATGATGGCATATCCCCGCTGGAGAACCGCCTGTGGATTTAAACCTCGCAGAGATTGCCGGAAATTTTCTAATTGTAGATTTTTTCGGTCGAGGATAGACTGGATGCTGCGATCAAGGCGGCGATCCAATTCATCCAAACGCTGGCGGTAGGTATCAATTTGATGAGCAGGGGACAATCGCTCCAGGTCCTTCTGTAATTGACCCTGTTCCCAGCGCAGGTCTGAGATTTTCTCGGATACCAGGTTTGTCTGCCGGTTGATGAGCTCAGCAATAATGCCAAGCAGTTCAGTTTGGTCGGGCGTGGCGATTTCAGCCGCCGCAGTTGGCGTCGGGGCTCTAAAATCAGCCGCAAAATCGGTCAATGTGAAATCGGTTTCATGGCCAACTCCTGAGATGATCGGTGCAGCAGATGCTGCCACAGCCCTGACCACCGCTTCATCATTGAATGCCCACAAGTCCTCGATGGAACCGCCGCCGCGACCGATCAGGATCACATCGGGCGAGGATTTTTGATTTATCCTTGCGAGGGCATTCACAATGCCGGGGGGTGCTTCGCTGCCCTGGACTGCGGTTGGTGCTAACAGGACCTTTGCGATAGGGAATCGCCGCTGGATCGTGTTGAGCATGTCCTGTAAGGCTGCCCCCGTCGGGGAGGTCACAATGCCAATCAGCTTGGGCATCAGGGGGAGAGGGCGTTTACGTTCAGGGTCAAATAAGCCTTCAGCTTCTAACTTCGCCTTTAATCGTAAATATTCCTGGTAAAGGGCACCCTCACCTGCCGGCTGCATCGTGTCGAGATAAAGTTGAACCTGGCCGCTGACCTCATAGACGCTCATGCTGCCATGAACTTCAACAGCCATACCCTCGCGCGGTCTAAAAGTCAGCCTGGTAGCGGTGCTGCGCCACATCACACAGCGTATCGCTGCCTCGGGGTCTTTTAATGTGAAGTACAGGTGCCCGGATGAAGGTTGAGAAAGGTTGGATATCTCTCCCTGTACCCAGATGTCCTGCAGGATCTCATCACTTTCAAGCAATTGGCGCAGGTAGCTGTTGAGCTGGCTAACACTCAGGATATTT
>LGHA01000185.1 GCA_001508595.1 Anaerolineaceae bacterium 46_22
GGACTAAAATGTGAGCTACAACCCTGCGGCATCCCGAAGGAGATCGGCTTTATCGGTCTTTTCCCAGGTCAAATCCAGGTCGTCGCGACCGAAATGCCCATAGGCAGCCAATTGCTGATAGATCGGTCGGCGTAATTTCAGATCACGGATGATGGCACCCGGTCGCAGGTCAAAATGCTCCTCAATCAATCGAGCAATCTTGCTGTCATCAACTTTTCCGGTGCCAAAGGTCTCAACATTTATCGAGAGCGGGTGTGCCACACCGATAGCATAAGCCACCTGAACCTCACAGCGATCTGCCAGGCCTGCAGCAACCACATTCTTAGCCACCCAGCGTGCAGCATAAGCGCCTGAGCGATCTACCTTCGTCGGGTCTTTGCCGCTGAAAGCACCACCGCCGTGACGTCCCATTCCGCCGTAAGTATCCACAATGATCTTTCGCCCTGTCACCCCAGCATCACCCATGGGTCCGCCGGTGACAAAACGCCCGGTTGGGTTCACATACACGATCAAATCATCATCGATCAATTCCTTGGGCAAAACTGGTTTGATGATCTCTTCGATCACGCCTTCTCGGATTTGTTGATTGGTAACATCCGGGCTGTGCTGGGTGCTGATCAAAACCGTGTGAATCCGCTTGGGAACCCCGTACTCGTATTCTACAGTCACCTGGCTTTTGCCATCCGGCCAAAGGAAATCCAGATCATTCGCTCGGCGAGCTTCTGCCAGGCGGCGGGTGAGTTTGTGTGCGTAATAAATCGGCATGGGCATTAAAACATCGGTCTCTTTGCAGGCATAACCAAACATCATGCCCTGGTCGCCGGCGCCGATGGCTTCAAGCTCATCACCGTTGTCCATCGTACCTTCTTTTGCCTCCATGGCTTTATTTACACCAAGAGCAATATCCGGAGATTGGTTGGCTAAGGCAACGATTACTCCGCAGGTTGCACCATCAAAGCCTTTCTTTGCCCGATCATAGCCAACCCCGATGACCACTTCACGCACCAACTTATCAAAATCAGCAAAGCCTGTAGTCGTGATTTCACCTAAAGCCATGATGAATCCAGTCTTGGTGGCGCACTCACAAGCAACCCGTGAATAAGGGTCCTGTCGTATCAATTCATCCAAAACAGCATCGCTTACCTGGTCACAGAGTTTGTCCGGGTGACCTTCTGTAACCGATTCTGATGTGAACAGGTATTTCGGTAACGTCATAAATGTTAATGTCATTGTGAGAACCTCCATGTCTCATTAAAGTTTAGCGCCCCTTCGGTTTCATGCGAGAGGGGCGTAAATGAGCATTGGCTTCCCTCTCATCTTCCAGAATTCGCTCTGCCGGATTTGGCACCATAAAAGGGGTTCTTTTTGGTTGCCGAGGTATCATAGGGCCGGTCCCTCCACCTCTCTGGATAAGAGTGCCGCATGGGGCTATTTAATTTATACGATAAGATTATAACACTAAAGCTCTAAAATGCAAAATTATCACCTTAGTTTATGTAAATTGACTTTGAATTCACAACTTGAAATTGGAGACCAAAATCTATAAAATGTTGCGGCTTATTACCTTGATGTTTTATTACCGTTCGTGTAATGCTAAAGCCTAAAAGAAGGTTTATAAAGATCATTAAAATGGTTAGAATTTATTTCCCATTTGAATTCTTTTTTATTGCATGTAAGAGCATTCGCGGCGTATTAAGATCATAGGATTGTCTTTCTAAATTTCCATATATATTAACAATACTAAATCCCTCTTGATCCAGCGATTTAATTATTTCTTGTAGCGTAAAAGCCCTTATCGAAGTTTCCCATTTTAATATTTGTCCATCTCGTTTTATGAAGATATTTTCGGTATTAAGTCGCCCTTTGAAATTATCAAAATGTCGTTTTTCAAGATAGTAACCAGTTTTACGCTCCACCCAATAAGCAGGTTGAAAATGGCGCATAATCCAATCACGATTTAAAAAATCAAGGATAAAATGCCCGTTCATCTTTAATGACTGATTAACCGCTTCAAAAACAGCATAATTTTCACGATCTTCTTCGAAAAAGCCCCAGGCGCCAAACATGATAAAAACCAGATCCAACTTGTTTTTAAAGGGTAACTCCCTCATATCCTTATTTATCCACTCAATGGACAAACCCAAATGTGAAGATTTTTCTGCGGCGATTTTTAAGAAATCAGAACTAATATCCAGCCCAATTAAGTTGTGTCCTAATTCAGCAAGTCGAATTGAATGACGCCCAGTGCCACAGCAAAGATCCAGTATATTAGATTGTGGTTTAATCGATGTTTCATTTATTAAGAAATTTACTTCTAAATTTGTAATTTCTTCAGTTAATCCATAGATATTTTCGTAGTCATCAGCAAGGATTGATGGTGCCTCTTCCCACCATTTCATATTTCCTCCAATGCTTCCCTTGTATTGTACGTTCAACGCCTCATTTTGATTACTTACTTAATCTCATCTAAAATGTCACCAAAGCAGAATCTCAGAAAAATCATCTCGAAAGTATAAGCATCTCATGAGGGCGCGCTTATGAAACGCGCTCACCAGTAGCGACATATCTGGTCAACTCACCGACGCTGAGATCTTTTATACCCAATTTATCCAATGTGCGGCCCCTTCGCCAGTAATCTGTACTGTGTAAAAAACAGCCCAGGCGAATAATGGCG
>LGHA01000186.1 GCA_001508595.1 Anaerolineaceae bacterium 46_22
GTGATTTGATCTTCAGGGAAATACTTTGGACCTTCGGGTAACAATTCGATAATCCGGTCTAACAGCGCATCTCGGCCGTACTGCGTTATACCTGAAATCCGAATAGAATCATCAAAATCCAACAGTTTTTGGTAGGCAGCTTCATGGCTTTCAATCGTGGCTGAATCAGCCAGGTCGATTTTATTCAAAACAAGCAAACGGGTTACATCACCTGCCCGTGCCTTGACTTCAGCGGCAATGATCTTATCTTCTTTGTCGGGAAACTGGCTGACATCAACGATGAATAAAATCATTTCAGCATCCATTAACGCATATTGCGCCTCTTCGTTGATAAACTCACTCAATTTAAATGATTCTGAATGGATGCCGGGTGTGTCCACAAAGATGACCTGCGCCTGCTCGGTCGTCAGGATGCCAATCTGGCGTCGGCGGGTGGTTTGCGGTCGAAAGGAGACAGCCGCGATCTTCTGTCCAATATAATGGTTCAGCAATGTCGATTTGCCAACATTCGGCTTCCCCACCAATGCTACATACCCCGATTTGAATCCTTCAAAATCCATTGCCTCAATTGATGCCATTACTCATCCTCGCTTACTAATGTTCCAACACTTTGGTCACTTTACCTGATTCCACCACATGTCCTTCCAGGCTCAAAAGGAAGGCTTTGGTCTGAATGCCATCCGTATAGCCTCGTAATCCCCCATCTGATCCAATCACCCGGTGACAGGGGATCACAATCGGCATGGGGTTGCTCCCCAGCGCGCTGCCGACTGCGCGTGAAGCCCCTGGCTTTCCCAATTCTTTTGCCAGCTCGCCGTATGTGCGTACCTGCCCATAGGGGATCTCCGCAGTCATATTCAGCACCTGTCGCTGGAACTCTCCTATGCTCGTCAAATCAATTTTGACGGAAAAGCTTTTTCGAATGCCAAACAAATACTCATTCAGTTCAGTTAACAAGATGCCGATTGTTTCCAGGCCAGTCAACGACGGCCGGATTTCTTCAATATCATCCGTTTTTTTGAGCACATCCAGAGTTGTAAACGCGACACGCCTCAAGCCATTATCGCCGGCATAAAAGCTGATTTCTCCCAAAGGCGTTTCAGTTAATGTTCCAAAGGTTATTCCCAAAGATCACCTCAATTTTCACCAATTCAATGATTATCTTCAATATTACCTTAAAATGTTCTCGGGAAATTTTTACTTTCAGACACAATGCCCTCGGAAATGAAGTGTCGGTGACTTATCGGGTACCCGTAGGTTAATCGTCAAGCTAATGGCCTGCCTTTACTGTAAGATCATATTAGACAAAAACTTCTCTTCTTCTCCTTCATTTAGAGCGTGCCCGGATCGGCGTCCCAGACACGCTCTAACATTTTAAGATAGCTCAGATTTTCACGCTGATCTTGGATTATAATAAGTTCATTGCTGACTAATCTGAAGGGCGCTTAAAATGAATCAAACAAGGGAAACTTACGGGATTGATATCGCCGGTGTGCATCGAGAGCTGGAATTATTTGAGGTCAAACCCGGTCTACGTATCGCTATTCTGAACATCCTCGGGGACACAGAGCTGGTTGAAGCCTGTGCAGAAGCCCTTGGAAGGAAATTAGAAGATGTCCAATATGATGTCCTGGTCACCGCAGAAGCAAAAAGCATCCCAATCGCCCACGCGCTCTCAGTCGTCACGGAAAAACCTTATATCATCTTACGGAAATCCTATAAGCCCTATATGGGCGATGCTTTACAGTCTGAAACCCTATCAATTACCACCGGTGAACCTCAAACTTTATACCTTGATGAGAAAGACAGGGAACTGGTGAAAGGCAAAAAAGTGATCATCCTGGATGACGTGATCAGCACCGGTTCAACGCTACAGGGCATGCGCATGATCCTAGAAAAAGCCGATGCAAACGTTGTTGCAGAAGCAGCCATCCTGACAGAAGGCGAACGTGCCAAATGGTCAGGCATCATCTCCCTGGGACACCTACCGGTTTTCACGGAATAAGGTCCTAAATAATCTCCTCTGAAAAGCCAAAAAGCCAGTTAAATTCTGGCTTTTTTATTTTAAGTGGAAAAATACTGAAAATCGTGACCATTCAAAGAATTTTGTGTTAGTTAACTTGAAGTAATTTGGAACTTTTTCGAATTATTTAGCGTCTAATGTTTTACGGGATTTTTGCTGTCCCATCTCAAAAATGATGATGAAAGGAGGAGGTCCATGAGTGCTGTTGTTTACCTGGTTGTGGCTTTGATTGGGTTTCTTTTCGCCCTGATCAGCTTCACTGGACTGGAACGTCATTAAGATGCCTGATCCAGTTAATCAATTACTTTCACCTCAACAGCTTTCCTGGATGCCTTTATTGTTGGGGTGAAAAGCCCCAATCAATATCCCCACAAAATCCGCCAAAATTCTGGCGGATTTTTAATTTCTTATGCAATTTTTGTTACAATAATAGCAACAAGAACTGGAGGTCTTTATGCAGATACGGATTGGATTGGAAAATAATATTGAAGGACGCAGCCTTGCCTGGGCGCTGGACTATCCAGGATGCTTCGCCTATGGACTGGACGAAGCGGAGGCTTTGATACGCCTTCCAAGAGCGCTTCTCAAGTATGAGATATGGATCAAAGATCACACATCAAAACCCTGGGTTGATTTCAAAGA
>LGHA01000187.1 GCA_001508595.1 Anaerolineaceae bacterium 46_22
GGAAGCCGGGGTAGGTCAGCTTTACTTGACCCATCTTTCGCGCCGATACCGAGAACGGGATGTTCTTGAAGAAGCCCAGGGAGTCTTTCCATCGGTTCATGTTGCCAGGGATTTTGACCATTATAAAATTATGCGAGAGAACGATTAGATTTTTATCTTTCATCTTGAAGAAATTAATTTGATAATAGCTTTGAGAAATCAGGGGGAATTATCCTTTAAATATCCTGGAGCGAGGCCTTCAGGCCGAAATTATTACTTCGAAAATGCACTACTATTCAACCAATAAAAAAATTAATACCCCTTGGTTAGAGAATTTTCTTATACCAGCTTATCAATCAGGCTGACCCTAAACAGGGCAGGGCCCTCACTCCAAAGACCGTCTTGCAAAAGATGTTCGTTGTGGACAAAACATCTTTATTAGCTTGGCGTGCATCTCAGTACACTATTTTTTTAAAATTCGCGTGTTGTGTTAGAATTCCAACGATGGACACAATAATTTTAGCTTCAAATTCACCCCGCAGAAGAACGCTCTTTTCGTTGTTTGACTTGCCTTTTGAGGTCAAACCAGCGGATATTGATGAGGTGCAATTGCCGGGCGAACCGCCCAGGGAGTATGTGGAACGGCTGGCGCGATGTAAGGCTGATGTTGTTGCCGCCCAATATGAGGGATTGATCATTGCGGCTGATACGATTGTGGTGGACCAGGATCAGCTGTTGGGTAAGCCGGGTGATGAAGGGGAAGCACAAGCGATGCTTGAACAATTGCGCGGTCGTTCTCATCAGGTGTACACCGGTATTGCCCTGATCCAGACCGCCACCGGACAAACTTACGATGATGTCTGCAGGACGGATGTACCCATGCGGGATTACACCGATCAGGAAATCAGTGACTATATCGCAACAATGGATCCTATGGATAAGGCTGGGGCATATGCCATCCAACATCCTGGTTTTCATCCGGTTGAAGCGCTTTCAGGCTGTTATGCCTCTGTTATGGGGCTTCCGCTCTGTCACCTGGTTGTTGGTTTGAGAAAATTTAACATGGATATTCCAGATGATATTCCCCTGCGGTGCCAGGATACTCTGGACTATGCCTGTCCTGTTTTTGAGATGATCCTCGCCAGGCGTTAGTTAAGATTTATGAAGTATCCCCTTTATGACAAATTCCAGAAAGTAATCATCAGCCTATTATTGTTGGGCTTGATCAGCGCGTGCAGCCCGGGAACCCCCCAGGTGGATCCATCGAACTTAACCTTTGAAAATGTTGACATAGCCACAGCTGCCTCGGCACAAGCGCTTGCCACAAGTTTTATTGAGGCGTGGCAGGCTGAAGATTACGCTATTATGTACCGTATGTTATCCTCGCTTAGCCGGGATGCGATCACTGAGGAGGCTTTCCAGAATGAATATGAGGATGCGGCTAATCGGCTGACGCTGGATTTTATTGAATTCCAATTATTGTCTACAATGGCGAAGGGGAAACAGGCTGAAGTTGCTTACCGGGTGGATTTCAACACCCGTGTTTTAGGGGCGCTTTCACGTGACATGGTCATGCAGCTCATCTACGAAAACAATGCCTGGAAAATACAATGGTCACGCACTTTGATTTTGCCCGAATTAGAGGATGGTAGAAACCTTGAATTCGTTCATCAGGTACCTTCTCGAGGGCAAATCTTTGATCGTCAGGGTGCCCCGATGGCTGCCTATGAAGATGCACTCGCAATTGGGCTGGTACCTGGAGAAATCTTACCGCAGCAGGCAGCATTGCTTTATGAAACACTGGCAGAATTCAGTAAATATGATGCTGAGGAACTGGCTGTTCTGGTTGACTCAACACCTTCAGACTGGTATTTGCCGATCATTTCCCTCTCTCGGGGGGAGGCAGCGCCCTACATTGAATCTTTACGCGGCTTGAGCGGGGTGCGCATTGATGAGTTCCGCGAGCGGTATTATGTGGACGGTGGAGTCGCACCGCATGTTTTGGGCTACAGGCTGTATATCCCCGAAGAAGAATTGGATGCGTATTTACGTCTGGGGTACCGACAGGATGAGCGTATTGGTGCTGCTGGCTTGGAAGCTGTTTATGAAGCAGAGCTTTCAGGGGTACACGGCGGTTCGCTTTACCTGGTGGATTCTGACGGCAAAATACTATCCTTATTTGCAGCCAGCCAGCCAGAATCCGGGCAGTCCATCACAACAACCATCGATAAACAACTGCAAATGCGGTTACAGGACTCCTTAGGTGATCTGCGTGCGGCAGTTGTTGTGATGGAAATCGACACGGGGCGGGTTTTGGCAATGGTCTCTAACCCGAGTTTTGACCCCAATGCCTTTGATAAATCAGAAACGGAAGGGGGACTGCTGCAATCCTATTTTACGGATCCAGATCAACCCCTTTTTAACCGGGCGACACAGGGGCAATATCCATTAGGCTCTGTTTTCAAAATGATCTCAATGTCGGCTGCATTGGAGAAGAATTTATACAGCCAGTATTCAAGCTTTTTCTGTGAGCAGTCGATGTGGGTGTGTGACAGCGTGACACTCTATGATTGGACCTACGCTTATGGGACTGGTGCCAGCGGTGAGCTAACCCTGGTTGAAGGGCTGATGCGCTCTTGCAATCCCTGGTTTTACCGCATCGGG
>LGHA01000188.1 GCA_001508595.1 Anaerolineaceae bacterium 46_22
GCAGAAAAATAACGCCAGCAACAACAAGCATAACACCGCTAATAACAGATAACCAGAAACTTTTTTTCGAGGCCATCGTTTTCTCCTTTACATGCATCCAAAATAAATATCTTCATTCCATATTATAATTGATTCACTTTTGAAAAATAAAATTTTCGAGATAGAAGCCGCACTTCTATAATCGATCAATGGACATTAGCCCGTTGATAATGTAATATAAACATGTGACCTTTGGAAAAACTTAAACCTCACCTATATGAAAAGGAGTCTGAACATGCAGGATTTGGTTAAAGATTGGATGATGGATCTGGTTGTTTACATTGAACCCGATAAAACTGTGCTGGAAGCCTTATCAATAATGAGGCGGCGATATCTCAACAGCCTGATCGTCAATAAGTCACAGGATAATCCTGAATACGGCATTATCACTTCCACAGACATCTGTGACAAAATTGTTGCTAAAGAACAAAACCCAGCTCAAACCAAAGTTCGGGATGTAATGACAAGCCCTCTCGTCACCGTTAACCCTGAGCAAACAATCTACGACTGTGCTAGAACGATGAGCGAGCACCATATTCATCACATGCCTGTCATGGGTGAGAACGGACAGCTCGTGGGCATGATCTCGGCGACAGATTTCCTGGTCGTGGCTGAAGCCCTCGGTCATGGTTTCGAGGATCAAAAGCTGCGTTAATTTTATTAATCCAAAGTCTTCGATGAGGGATCAACCATAATTTGGATTATTAAATCCAGGCAGGACTCATGCTATAATCAAAGCCTGGGATCATATGAATAATGAATATTTAAAACCCTATCACGTACTTATTGGTGTGCTGATTTCTACTGGGATAATTTTTTCCCTGTTTGGGATACAAGGGTGTCAAAGACAGACTCCTGTTATAGATAAGCCGCAAATATCCGAAACACCGACAAAATTTTTATCACCAACATCCGAAGCAAATGGTATTCCAGCAGAATGGACGCCAACCATTTCAGCTGCCCCATCACAACCTCGGGATGATTACAATCCTGTTTGGGGGAATTTCTTACCGCCAAGCAGTGATCCTGCCACCCCTGTTCCCCCACCACAAACAAAACTGGACATACCAGATGAGGTTTTAGTTTGGGTATTATTAGGGTCAGATGAAGAACCGCCCTTTATTGGGCGAACAATGGCAATTCACTTGCTTTTCATCCATCCAAGGTTTTCTAAGGCGAGCATTGTGTCAATTCCAGGTGACCTCTACGTTTATATTCCAGGTTTTACCATGCAGCGGATCAACACAGCCTATGCCCTCGGCGGGATCGAGACTTTAAGAGAGACTTTTGCATATAACTTTGGTGTCACACCTGATCGATTTGTCCTGGCACACCCTGGTGATTTTCAATGGCTGGTGGATGATATCAATGGGATTGAAGTCACCGTTTTTCTCCCAATGCCCCAGGCTTGCGGCGGCATTCGAGCAGGTTTGATTGAAATGGACGGCACATTGGCACTCTGCTACAGCTCTTATCGAGATGGCATTGATGAGATCGATCGAATGCGGCGTCAGCAGCAGCTATTGCGAGTAATTTTCCGCAAACTCACTCAGGATGGCAACCTGATCCAGCTTCCTCTGCTCTATGCCAGCTTTGAAGGTTGGGTTAAAACAGATATTTCCCTTGGAGAATTAATGGATTACATTCCCCTTGCACTTCGGCTGGCTGATTCTGACCGGATTGGCTACTACATGATCGGTTGGGATCAAATTTCAGTTTGGGATATTCCCGGTTACAGTCAAGCACAGGTCTTCCTTCCTAAAGAAAAAGAGGTTAAAATATTATTAGAAGGAGCAGTCGATAAAATTCTAACACCGTCGCCTTTGACGGACCAGGTTCGAACCCTGGAAGCACAATTAACTGCAGCACACCAGGCAACGGCTTCAGCCGTGATCATAAATACACCAACGATCACTCCCGTTCCAAGCACCACACCCACGTGGTCAACACCCAGTCCAAGCCTGACGACGTCAACGACGAATGCAACGATTGTCCCGACATCTACACCAACGCCAACGACACAGGGATATCCATAAAAGATAGGTCTTATGTTTAAAAGTAAGCTCAACCATATATGGATCATTTTTCTTACCATTGCCATTTTAGCAGGTGTTTTGGCTGGTTTAATATTTACGAATCCAAACAATGTGGAAGCTTATGGTTTCAATGCAAACAACCCTGAAAGAAAAGCCCATATAACGGTTTCTTATACAACTTACGAATGGTGGCTTCTCACCTGGGCGCATTCACAGGTCGTGTGTCAAATTTTCGTCGAACATGAAGGTTTACCGGACTCAAGTGAAATTGGCTATTATTGTGGTGAACAAGTTAAACGGGATTGGCTAAATACAAATCCTTGTGAGTTCTCAGATGAAATAACCAGGGCGGAACATTGTTCCGGATTTTACCTTCACCTGGTTAGCGTGACACCCGGTGAAAGACAAATCGAAATTGATCTGATGCCCCCAGAGGTTTTTGTAGATATTGCAAATTGCAACCCTCAGCCTCCTGACAACCGCTGTGAGACACTGCCAAGCCTGCGCTTTACCGCAATTGAACCGCTCCCAAACGAACAAATCATCAATATCCAGGG
>LGHA01000189.1 GCA_001508595.1 Anaerolineaceae bacterium 46_22
AGGCGTTTCCAATCCCCCTGCCCAGCCAGAAAATGACCTTTACGTGCAGTTAACAGCACATACCCACTCAACATACCGCACCATGTGCCGCATAAGGTCAATGCACCCTCCAAATTATAGGGATCAACCTCACCGGCTCTTTTTGCCCATTCAGCAGGCATCTCCCAGGGGCCAACCATCCAACGCAATCCAAGGACCAACCCTAAGAGCGTAAAAGCACTGAAAGCCACCAGAAGGAGCTTGACCAGGGTGCTTTGCTTGCTGAGCCAATCACCAATCTTTTTATGCCAGGCGGAAAATGCCCAAACCAACAATGCACCAAGAGTCCATCCTAAAAGCACATCACTTAAAAAGTGGACGCCCAAATAAAGTCTGGATCCACCAATTAAAAAAATCAGGATTAATGCCAGAATTTTGAACCAGCGTTTCTTAACTTCCACTGCCAGCCACCCCCACATGGTTGCGGCAATTTGCGCATGCCCTGAAGGTAAGCCAAAAGATGTCTCGTGGGAATATGCTTGAACTTGATCACTCACCCAATAAGGTCTGGGTGTGTGAAATAAAAATTTAAAGAATGTGTTCAGGCTGTTCCCCAACAGGAATATGACGCCTACACGAAGACCAAGCGCCTGGTCGAAACACCAATAGATTGTCGGCAGCAATAAGATAAAAAATTGCTCATACCCAAGGGCAGTAATGGCTTGCATCGGCACAATCAACCATGTACCTAAATTTTGTAAAAAGATGTTTACAACAATTTCCAATTCGTGTATAGATAGCAAGATCAAAACCTCCAGAAAAAACCCTAAGTGATCAAATTCTCCTCAATTTTATCTTATTATAAAACCAGGTCACAAATATCGTGACCTGGTAATAAATGTTTGCTGTGAAAGATACTTGAGTGATTTACTGGCTTATAATTCTTCTTCAAACAATTGCTGGACAACATCCTGCCCTTCATCGAGTATCTTTTGCAGGTGATCCTCGCCTTTGAAACTTTCTGCATAAACTTTGTAAATATCTTCGGTACCTGAAGGACGTACTGCCACCCAGCCATTTTCTGTCACGATTTTCAAGCCGCCGATATCCGCGCCGTTTCCTTTAGCTTTTGTTAGTGTCTCCTCGATCATTTCACCTGCCAATTGGTCAGCCTTGATCATTTGAGGCGTCAGTTTCTTGAAGACAGCTTTTTGTTCCATGGTCGCCTTTGCTTCCAGGCGGCGGTAGTAAGATTTGCCAAATTGTGCTTCAATTTCTACGTAGTGCGTCATGGGGTCTTTGCCCGTGATTGCCAGCACTTCTGCTGCTAGCAGATCCAGGATGATCCCATCCTTATCGGTAGTCCAGGTAGTGCCATTCTTCCGCAAGAAAGAGGCGCCGGCGCTTTCTTCACCGCCAAAGCCCAACGTCCCATCCAGCAATCCGGGAACAAACCACTTAAATCCAACAGGTACTTCTGTTACCTTTCTGCCCAGGGATTTCGCTACACGATCTAACATAGCGCTCGTTACCACAGTTTTCCCAACCGTTGCATCTTCCAGCCAATCCTTGCGATACTGGAAAAGATACCACACAGCGGCGGACAGGTAATGATTGGGATTCATCAACCCGCCCTTTGGAGTAACGATTCCGTGGCGATCATAATCCGGGTCATTCCCAAAAGCAATATCAAACTTATCTTTCAGCTCAATTAAACCCGCCATTGCATAGGGCGAAGAGCAGTCCATCCTGATTTTTCCGTCATGATCTACAGTCATGAAACGGAAAGTTGGGTCCACATCAGGATTGACAACTTCAAGATCAAGCCCATAAGTCTCAGCAATTGGCTCCCAATATTCAACACCGGCACCGCCAAGGGGGTCAACGCCAATCCTGATGCCAGCTGCTTTGATCGCACCCATGTTAACAACATTTTCCAGGTCATCAACATAAGGTTTGACATAATCAATAAAGTGTGTGCTGACCTTATTAATCGCTGCTTCCCAGGGCATGCGCTTGACTTCTTTCAAGTTATTTTCCAAAATCTCGTTGGCGCGGTTCTGTATGGTCCTGGTGACTTCTGTCCCAGCCGGGCCGCCATTAGGTGGATTGTATTTAAAACCACCATCGCGCGGTGGGTTATGAGAGGGCGTGATCACCACACCATCCGCTTGACCTGCGCTGCGAGCACGATTGTAGGACAGAATGGCGTGCGAAATAACAGGTGTTGGCGTATAACCCATCCCCTCCTGCAGCATAATCTCAAGGTCATTAGCGGCAAAGACTTCCACTGCTGTTCGCAAGGCCGCTTCCGAAAGAGCATGGGTATCCTTGCCAATATAAAGCGGACCTGTCGTGCCCTGATTTTTGCGATATTCAACAATTGCCTGACAGACTGCCAGGATATGAGTCTCATTGAACGCATGGTCAAGAGAAGAGCCGCGATGCCCTGAAGTACCAAAGGAGACACGCTGCGTAGGGTCATCAGGATCTGGGAATTCTGTGTAATAAGCGGCGAGCAATTTGGGGACATCAATCAATAAATCAGTGGGAGCAGGTTTTCCAGCTAAAGGGCTAATCGTCATCTTACCTTCCTTTTTATTATCGATTGAATGATATTCAAATTATACCTGAGAGC
>LGHA01000190.1 GCA_001508595.1 Anaerolineaceae bacterium 46_22
GGATGCATGTAAAGGAGAAAACGATGGCCTCGAAAAAAAGTTTCTGGTTATCTGTTATTAGCGGTGTTATGCTTGTTGTTGCTGGCGTTATTTTTCTGCTGGTCAATCTTGATTTGATCACATTGGATTGGGAGTTATTAATTGGACCGCTATTTGGTATTGGTGGTCTTGTTTTCTTAATTGTTTTTATCCTCAACACAGATGATTGGTGGGCACTGATCCCTGCATTTGTTTTGTTTGGCATCGGGGGTTCCATCTTTATTGATTTAACAATGGGTTCTGCGGCTGAGAAATGGAGCGGGCTGGTATTTCTCGGTTTATTAGGATTGGGATTTTTTCTAATTTACATTTTTCATTCTGAACAATGGTGGGCGGTTATTCCCGGCGGTGTCCTGCTGACACTGGCAGGCGTTAGCCTGGTATCGGAGAATGATTTGCTTTCGGGTGGATTGTTTTTCCTGGGGATGGCGCTGACCTTTGGGTTGATCTACATTCTTCCGAAGCCCTCCGGTAAATCGAAATGGGCTTTATATCCTGCAGCGATTTTGCTGATAATCGGTGTGTTTATCACATTGGGTGCTGTTGATGTCATGAATTATGTTTTACCCCTGGCATTGCTGATTGGCGGTGGGTATATCATTTACCATTCGTTGAAAAAATGATTACCTGAATCCTTAAAAAACTTAAAGCTCCGAGAAGGTTGATTCGGAGCTTTTTTTGTTCCTTTATCCCAGAACCGTCTTCTGGAGAGCAATGACCTCCTGAATGCCTTTTTCAGCCAGAATGAGCATATGATCCAATTCAGCTCTTGAGAAAGGCTTACCTTCGGCAGTGCCCTGAATCTCAATAATTTGTCCTTCAGATGTCATGACAAGATTTATATCAACTTCAGCCTGGCTGTCCTCAGCATAATTCAGGTCAAGGATGGGGTGACCCTGAACGATGCCAACACTGACTGCGGCAATTGGCGGCTTTAGCGCATCCGGAGAGATTTCGCCAGATGCGATCAAGGGTTTGAGCCCCAGTGCCAGTGCAACATAACCGCCTGTCACAGAGGCAACCCGGGTGCCGCCGTCTGCCTGGAGGACATCGCAATCCAGGAGGAGTGTGCGTTCACCGATCTCTTCTAAATTTACAGCCATGCGTAATGATCTGCCTATGAGCCTACGAATCTCCTGGGTGCGACCCTTCAGCCCCATGGTTTCTCTGGGTGTTCGTGTATGGGTGCTGCGAGGTAAGAGGGCGTATTCGGCGGTCATCCATCCCCGGCCGCTGCCTGCCATCCAGTGGGGGACACCTTCCTGGATGGTCAAGTTGCAAAGAACGCGGGTTTCACCCCAGGTGACCAATACTGAACCTTCAGGGAAAAGGACATAGTCAGGGGTAAAGCTGATGTTCCTCAATTCATCAAATTGACGTGCATCTTTCCGTATAAATGTGTTTTTTGTCATAGTTCAATTATATTGCATGTGAAAAATGTGAGTGATCTCGGAGAGATATTCTTTACTCAACTAATTTATAAGTTAAGTCAAAATATGTACTTCGACCAAAGCTAACAGCTTAGACTGCCACGTCGGCATAGCGACCTCCTCCCAGTGACGGCGGACCCTCCAAGGGGATTGAGAGGGCATTCTTGAGCCATCAAAGCAATAATGCATCTTCAGGCATATGCTGGCAGGTAAAATTGCAGATTCTTTATTTTACGATTTTTTCCTTGGGGGAAGGTGGATGTCCAACGTCAATGTATTAAATAGCAAATGCCCCCACGGGAATTCGAATCCCGGTTTTGGCCTTGAGAGGGCCACGTCCTGGGCCACTAGACGATGGGGGCAAGTGAAAGAAATTTTAACACAAGCCAATGGTAAGGTCAATGAGTCAATTTTTAAAAATTGGCTTGTGGGATTCTCTGGCTGAAGAAAGCCAGAGCTGCTTATTTTGCTGTGATTAACAGCAATCGCTGCAACCTTCTGATGAACAGCTGCTGCAGCCCTGTGCAAGCGCGCCGCGGCTAATTTCCTCGCTGGTTGCGGGGCGCAGATCCGTTACTCGAGTTTTGAACAGCAGGTCTTTACCTGCCAGTGGGTGATTCATGTTCATGGTGACCGATTCATCTGAAATCGCTACTGCAACGCCCGTGAAGATATGACCTTGACCATCCTGCATGCGCATGGGTTGGCCAAGCTTGATTTCAAAGTCTTCCGGGAAACTTTGGCGAGAAACCTCAACCTCTAATTCAGGGTCATAATCTCCGTAAGCGTCTTCTGATTTGACCCACACTTCTTTCTCGTCACCAAGGCGCATGCCCTCGATTTGTTTTTCCAAACCCGGGATAATATTGCCGTGGCCTTGAATAAATTGGATGGGCCCAGAATCAATCAGATTTCCGTTGACTTCAAGGCTGTAATCTAAAGTCACGACCACATCTTTTTCAACCAATAATTTTTCGTCTTGTGCCATTATTTTTGCTCCATATTGCCTGAATTTTTGATAAAATCCAGTCTATTTTCTTATCGTTGGTAAAACAACCCCATTATTATACTTGATAGGATTGGTTTGAGAAGGCATCGGTGTTGGGGATTGGGTACTGGGTACTGGGTA
>LGHA01000191.1 GCA_001508595.1 Anaerolineaceae bacterium 46_22
TATCTCCGCTACCTTGAAAATCAAATTCGCAAGGATTACCCCTTTGTTGGTACACCTGTCCGATTGGTTTTGAAAAAGCGTCGAGATTAGGCTTTACTATTAAAGGGGCTGGATTATAATGATTAAGTCAAACCAGGACGGTTTATAACTCAATAAGCCTTATGAGTAATCAATATGTTAGATAGATACCAAACAGAACAAGACATCGACAATACCCAACCGATAAATGACAAAAAATCAAAACGGTCAAGCTGTTTTGGCTTCGTCATTGATACTGTTGAAACGATCTTGCTTGCATTGATCCTGTTCCTGGTGATTAACGCCCTATCCGCGCGAGTTCGCGTTGAGAACATCAGCATGAAACCAACCCTTCAGCCTGGAGAATTTCTCCTGGTCAACCGTGTAGCGTATAAAATCGGTGAACCTGCCATTGGGGATATCATTGTCTTTCATGCGCCTGGCGCCAGCGATTTAGATTACATCAAACGTGTTGTTGGCTTACCCGGCGATCATGTGAAAATCGGGGATGGTGTGGTCTACGTCAACGACCAACCGCTTTACGAACCTTACATCGCTGATCCCCCAAGGTACAGCGGTGAGTGGGACGTTCCACCCGGTCAGCTATTTGTTCTTGGTGATAATCGCAATAATTCCAGTGATTCACATATGTGGGGATTTGTCCCATATGAGGATATCGTTGGTCGTGCATTATTGATTTACTGGCCTTTACAGGAAGCAGGTCTATTAAACGGTCGGGACATTGTTCAGGCTGTGCAGAATTAATCGTTAATAGTGATAAGATTATCCTTGAAATATCTAAAAGAGGCTGTACAATAAATCTCGAAAACAATATGACTGAAAATATTTCACCGACCGAACCCCCAACAATCCAGCCATGCATGCACTGCCAGGGCGGGAGGAAAAGACTTAAAACCGCCACATTGATGACCTGGCTTGGGGATGACCTGATCACAGTCCCGAATTTCCCAGCATGGATTTGCGATATTTGCGGTCACCGCAATTATGACACACAGGCTTTAGCCCAATTAAGCCTGATGCTCAACCCGGACGCTGGCACCCCAATTCAAACACCGGTCAAACCAGCCGGGAAAAAACCAACAGCCAACACACCTCCCCCAGCATGAGCTGATCTATAAAAAATCAAAGACATGCCCCGATCCTTTATTAAAGATTGGGGCTTAATTTTTTTTATGTGCGTCATGGAAGTTGATGTTAAAAATTTGGATTTATGCCAAATCACCAATCACAATTTTTCAATTTCCGCTTGCCATTTATCCTGATTTAAGATTTTCCTGCGCCTCAAAAAATTGACTAATCATGGTGGGCGTGCTATGATTTTATAAGGATTTATCAATTATTTTGCACCTTAAAAGGAGTCATTTATAATGTCTGTTGAACTTATCTCCCGAATTATCGGGTTCATTCTTTTTGTTATTGCAGGCACATTTTTAGGGGAACCCCTTGGCTCATTTATAAACGAATTTTGGCAAGCAAGCCCCCTGTCGACGATCATCTATCAAATTATCACAGCTGCCGTGATGGGGATCATCGGTTTTGTTATTGCGCCGTGGATTTCCATCAAACCTGTTAATGCCATTCGAAAGCAATTGGGTAAATTATCTGCTCATTCGCTCTTCTATGGTTTAATTGGTCTGATCTTTGGTTTGATCACTGCAGCTCTATTAGCTTATCCAATTTCCTTGCTTCCTGATCCCTTTGGCAGCATCATGCCATTCATCGCTGTTTTGTTATTTGGATACCTGGGGATTGTGATCTTCGTCTCTCGAGAGAAGGATTTGCAAAAAGTATTCAGCTCCTTTTCAAAAGGCAGTACCGACATAGAGGACAAAACTGACACCACCGGGCTTCAAGATACACGTCGAATCCTGGTTGACACCAGCGCCATCATTGACGGTCGTATCGCGGACATTGCAAAAACGGGTTTCATACCGGGTCGTTTGTTAATACCCCGATTCGTCCTCAACGAATTGCAATATGTCAGCGATTCCGCCGATAATTTGCGACGGCAGCGGGGCAGACGCGGGATGGAAGTGCTGGCGGAACTGCAAAAAGAGACTACCGTTGCCGTCACTATCACCGATATCGATGTCGAAGGGGTTCGTGAAGTTGACGAGCGGCTGGTGGTGCTTGCAAGGCAGTTAAGCTGCCCAATCCTGACCAACGATTATAACCTCAACCGGGTCGCCGAACTGCAAGGCGTCACCGTGCTTAATATCAATGAATTAGCCAACGCTGTTAAAGCAATCTTGCTGCCTGGCGAAACCCTGGAAATGAAAATCATCCAGGAAGGAAAAGAATACGGTCAGGGAGTCGGGTACATGGAAGATGGCACAATGGTTGTCGTTGAGGACGGGCACAAATACATTGGCAAAAGCATTGATATCACAGTGACCAAAGTCCTGCAAACTGCTGCCGGTCGAATGATATTTGCAAAACCTGAAAACGATTGATCCCTTAAAAAATCAATAAAATTTGGAGGATGGCAGAGATGTCCTTAAAAGTCTATAACACCCT
>LGHA01000192.1 GCA_001508595.1 Anaerolineaceae bacterium 46_22
TTCATTTTCTGGGGATAAGTAGGGGATTATTGCATGGACATCGTCTATGATTTTTTGCGGAATCGCCTGACCCGCAAAATCCCAAAGGACGGTACGCAGTTTATCTTCTTCGTGAAAGCTGACGCCGTGATCAATCAGCCACAATTTTCCGTTGGCGTCCAGTAAAAAATGCCCGCCTTTGCGATCGGCATTATTGATCAAAAGATCAAAAGCCATCACTTTTTGGAACTGTGTCTTTTTCTTTTTTTTAAATGTGAAAAAATGCAAATTCGGATCATGCTCAATAAAAAATTGAACAGACCCCGGACCCATAGGTGCGCCTTTCAATCGGAAAATTGTCGGGGGAACCAATTCCCACCCCAAAGCCTCACTGACCATGTAAGCAGCCACTTCACGCCGTGCTAATGTCTTGATCGGAAAGTCCCACAGCGGTCGTTCCCCCTGCATGGGTTTATAAACCGCCTTGATTTCAAGATCTGCAATGGTGCAGATTGCGAGGAAGGTGTGGTTGGAACCATAGACAAACTGCCCTTCAAGGCGCATTTCTCCCTCACGCAGGGCGGCAAGGGTTAAATCTTTGTCCATGCTGTTTTTCTTTCAGGGGGTGGTTTTGTGGCCGTTATTCTTTGGCGAAAATTCACCGGGAGGAAGAATGGGTTCACCAGTTGATGGCCAAACTGGGCGCCCTCGGCTGGCAAGCTCAATAGACCAGCGCGCCATTGCCCACAATTGCGAACGTGTACACCAGAACCGAACCTCGCTTAATTGGTCTGGATCCAAATCTGATATGTCCAAGGGCACTTCTTTGGCGATCAGGATTAGCAAATCCTGGGAAGGGTCATACCCCAAGCTTAACTCGCCAACCCGGAACAAGGGGTCTAATGGCGGGGTCAGGGTCATATTCTCTTCTACATAGTCCGGTGATGCCTCGGGTAAATCAGGTGATTTCTCACGAAGCTCCGACATGATGTTTTCAACAGCCAGGGCGAGTGTTTGAATCTGAAATTTTTCGACCAGTAATGTGACCACCTGGTCAGGGTTTTCTCCCTGGAGATAAAACACACGTTCGCCGGGCTGCCCAATGGCATCCACGGTAATATGCGATACAGGATTTAAATCCACATTAATTCGTGACATAAGATTCCATTCAAAGTAGATTTGATACTTCAGATTTTACCCGAATGAGTATGCATCGTGTTAATCAATGCAAAATATCCTTTTGCCAGCCTCATTTTATGCTGATTGTCAAGCCAAGTTGACAGAGCGTGTTGAGAAATAAAAGATGCTCAAAATGTAGGGGCAACCCTCCGTGTCTGCCTCGCGTGCACCCTTCGGGCTGGGCAACCACAGCGGTTTTCCCCTACGGAGAAATTGGTCATCATTAATTGCAATTTTCAACTCTCGTTGACCGTATGGGCAAACGCTCAGGTCAACTGGGTGATTTGAATATTGTTTGCCCCCATTAAGCCCTCCAGCTTCTGGATCAAGGGCTCGGTTAAACCCGTTGTGACATTCGGAAAATCGATCTCATATTTACAGCCATTCTCACACACCCGGAAGGCAAAGGTATCCCTGCCCGGGCGTGAAACCAGAATGTCGTGTAACAAGCGTAATCGACGCACATCCTTATTCTTGTCACCGCATGAATTCAGGGTGATGTAGATGCAGCGCGGTTTTTGATCCGGGTGAGGCAAAGGCTCTGCCTTTGCAAGTGATGGACTGTAAAGGTGGTAAGCACCTCTCAGATTTTGTCGTTTAAGTGTAGAGAACCCTGGCCTTTGCTTGGACGAATCCCTGGTCTCAGAGGGTTCATGTCCCTTGCCATCGTCTGGTGACTGATCATCGTTATTAGGTGGTTCAGGATCATCTTTTGGCTGTGATTCTGCTGGGGTTATATTCTCAGGATCTTCGTCTTGATCAGATATTTCATCTTCAGAATCCCCAGAATCCTCAGGTTCAAACGCATCGGTAAGATCTTCATCAAAAGGTAAATCAGGGAGAAAATCCTCCAGCAATTCATCCTCGGATGCTGGGAGAGGCGTTTCTTCTTTTTTCTTCCCGGGTCCATTGCTGCCTGACCGAAGCTCCTCCTGCGTGACACGTTTTAATGTATCAACAATCACCTTTGGGTCACCCCGTGAGGCATCGATACGCCCTTCAGCTTGAAGGACTTTATCGATCTCAACCAGGTGGTAAACCTGTTCCCAAACGCTGGGGAAAATGACCAGGTCAACCCTGCCATAAAGATCTTCCAGGGTCACAAAACCCATGTGATTGCCCTTTTTGGTCATGTGCTGGCGATAGTGATCGACCATACCGGCAACAACCACCTTTTCCTTATCAGCAGTCTCTGCAAGTTGGTGGGAAAAGTGGGTCACTTTTTCTTTCAGTATTTTCTGGTATGGGCTGAGGGGATGATCAGAAACATATAGCCCAATTAATTCGCGTTCCCAGTTAAGCTCTTCACGTTTATCGGTATAAGGTGTGAGTGGCAGAATGATGCTGTCATTAATGGCATCTGAAGCATCAAATAACATCATTTGCCCGGCTTCTTT
>LGHA01000193.1 GCA_001508595.1 Anaerolineaceae bacterium 46_22
GCTGTCGATACCGAATCGAACAGCCTTTATGCTTACCAGGAACAGGTTTGCCTGATCCAATTCTCCACACATGAAAAAGACATCCTCGTGGATGCCTTAGCCCTGCCTGATCTATCTCTGCTAGGACCCATCTTCCATTCAGATAAGATCATGAAGGTATTCCATGCGGCAGAGTATGATCTGATCTGCCTTTTCCGTGATTATGGTTTTCAATTTAATTTTCTATTTGATACCATGATCGCGGCACGTATCCTGGGCTATCAGAAGATAGGCCTAGGATCGCTCCTCGAGAAGTATTTTGATGTTCACATGGACAAAAAATACCAGCGGGCGAACTGGGGAAAACGGCCATTAAAACCTGAAATGCTCGAATATGCACGCCTTGACAGCCATTTCCTCATCCCACTGGCAGAAATTCTCCAAAAAGAACTGCGGGAAAGCGGTCGTTGGTCCCTGGCGATGGAAGATTTTGAAAGACTGACACATAATATTCATGACACAACGGAATCAGACGAAGAAGATTTCTGGAAGCTTCGTGGTGCACGCGATCTTAACAGCTGGCAGGCGGCTATCCTCAAGTCGGTTTACGAATTCAGAGAAACCCAGGCTGAAAAGCAAGACCGTCCATCGTTTAAAATTTTCAGTCATCAAGCACTGGTTGATATCGCGAGTCAGGCTCCTGAAAGTCTGGATGCGCTCAAAAAGCTGCCATCCCTCAATCATCGTTTGGTTGATCGGTATGGGAGAGGTCTGATAAATGCTGTTCAGAAAGGCGAAAAGGCACCGCCAGAAAATCCGCCCCATAACAACCGTCCAGAAGAGGCAGTCCTCGATCGGATGGATGCCCTGCGCGAGTGGCGAAAGTTGTCTGGTCGGGACATGGGTGTCCCTTCTGATGTGATACTGCCTAAAGATGTTCTCAATCGTATTGCCCGGGAAAACCCCAAAAATGAACAAAGCCTCCAGAAAGTCATGGCAGATGTACCTTATCGTTACCAACACTTCGCAGACGAGATCATGAAAACACTGAAACAAGGAGAATAGCTCACATGAAACTCACCATTCATGGCGCTGCACAAACTGTCACAGGCTCTAAATATTTAATCGAAATAAATGGGCAGCGGTTATTGCTGGAATGCGGCTTATTCCAGGGACGACGCGAAAAGACCTATGAATATAACTTAAATTTTGATTTTGACCCTGCAAGCATTGACGCCGTTATCCTGTCCCATGCGCATATTGATCACAGCGGCAACCTTCCCAACCTGGTTAAAAAAGGTTTCAAAGGTCACATCTACGCCACCGATGCCACACGTGACCTGGCAGATATCTTGCTCAAAGATTCCGGGCATATCCATGAGTACGATGTAAAGTATCTCAATAAAAAACGAGAAAAAAAAGGCTTACCGCCTGTTGAACCATTGTTCACAATTGTAGATGCCATGCGAACCGTCCCCCATTTCAGACAAATAGCATATAGACAGGAATTTCAACCGGTGAAAGGTGTGACAGCACAGTTTTTAGATGCCGGTCATATCCTCGGATCAGCAGCCGTCCTGCTTGATTTGGAAGAAAACGGGAAAAAGACCCGCTTCTGGTTTTCCGGCGACATCGGCCGCCCGGATAAGCCTTTGCTTCGTGATCCGGTCTTGCCCGGTGGGTACGATGTTGATGTTTTGATGATGGAATGCACCTACGGGGATCGCCCCCATGACAATATCAATGAAGCTTTTGAGGAGTTTGAACAGGTTGTTGAGCGCACCGTCAAGCGCCGAGGCAAGGTCATCATCCCGGCATTTTCAGTTGGGCGTACCCAAACCCTGGTTTATTTGCTGAACGAATTGATGTCCTCTGGCAAATTACCCAAAGTGCCCGTCTTTGTGGACAGCCCATTAGCTGTGGCAGCATCAGAAATCTATCGTCGTCATCCGGAATGTTACGACCAGGAAACCTGGGATTTTATTTCCCAATATAAACATCCCGCCCTGGATTTCGATGCATTAACCTATACGCATTCAGTTGAGGAATCTAAAGCTTTAAATTACCGCGATGACCCCATGATCATCATCAGTGCATCGGGCATGGTTGAGGCTGGCCGCATCCTGCACCACGTTAAGAACAATATCCACGACGAACGCAACACCATTTTGATCGTATCCTGGATGGCACCACACACCCTTGGGCGCCGTCTAGCAGATCGTGAGCGTGAGATTCGGATCTTTGGTGAATCCTACTACCGCCGTGCCCAGGTAGAAACCATCAATGGACTCTCGTCACATGCCGGCCAGGGTTTATTGGTGGAATATGCCCGTTCCGTTGCAGGCCAGGCGAAGAAGGTCATCCTCGTGCATGGCGAAGAACAAGCAGCGGAAAAACTTCAAGAAAAATTGAGCCGGAGTGACAAGATGCCCCCCATCTATTTCCCGGATCGGCTGGACACATTCGAGCTGTGATCCTTGCTTAACTGCAGCATTACTATCGAGTATAATGGATGCCTGCTTGTGGAGAGGTGCCGGAGTGGACGATCGGGGCGGTCTCGAAAACCGTTGTAGCCAGGCGTTTCACCTTTGATGTCCCCATCAGCCTGGTATTTCATAACTGGGTCCACATCAATTTTCACAGACTCTTTGACCGGCCAATAGCGAACATTGGGGTTTTTTCCGGTTTGCTAATAATTCTGTAAAACAAACTCAAAAATATATCATCCAGACCCTTTGATTTAAGAACGTATAAATCAATGACACCATCATCCATAGCAACATCCAAACCCAGGTGCTCATCGATGACGCCAAGCTGGTCAGAGTTGAACAGCAATATTTCATAAGCCTGGAGATTTTTGGTTCTTCCATCAATTTCAAGGTAAACCTTTTTTGATTTAATATTG
>LGHA01000194.1 GCA_001508595.1 Anaerolineaceae bacterium 46_22
TTGATTATTTTAGACTGAACACAACGGGTGTGACGTTCATCAAATTGTCGGAAGTCGGACAGCGAGAATCTACTTTATGGAAAAATTCTTGTTTTTCCTCATCAGTCAAATCAGCATCAATATTGACATTCACACGAATTTCAGTGAAACCTGCTCGGCCTTCTGTTGTATTGCCCATTAGATTTTCAAAATCGTAATCACCTTCAATTTCCATATCGAAGCCTCGAAGGTTTATTCTATCTTGTTTTGCAACAATGGCTGCTACTGTGCCAAGACACCCACCCAGTGAAAACAATAAAACATCTAATGGATTTGGACCTTCATCATTTCCACCGCCGGCTTGCGGTTGATCAATAATTACTTTATGATTGCCTGCTTGAAGATCTACGCGAAATCCTCCTTGCCAGGACCCAATTGTTCGTAATGTTCTTTTCATTCTAACTCCTCTAATTTAATAACCAATCGACTTAAAAATTTCACAGATTAACACTATACTATAAACAAGTAAGGAATTTATTAGATTGGAAAATGAAACTTAAATCAAGATGATAGATAATTGACTGGTTGTTTGCATTCTAAAAAATTAATTTTTCCGACCGCAACGTCTGTTTAAATGAAATTGATATCAAAATTATTTATTGATATCAAGAATAAATTAAATAATATCAATAAGTGTGTTGACAAAATCAAATAATATGATAGAATGTTTTCAAGTATGGAGATTAATAGATCGAATTTTCAGATTTTGAGGAAGATATATTCTTTCAAAAAATTATAGCATATTTTTTTAGATAATTTCAACAATCTTCACCCTCAAGGAGGTGTTGATGCAAAAACTACCAGAGAAATGTCCCATTTGTAAATCAGAACTAAACCTTTCTTATCCCACACTGCGCAACCGTCTTTATGATGTCATCCGAGCTTTAGGTTATGAACCGGGTAAGGAGGAAGAACCCACACTGACAGCAGAAGATCGACGAAGAATTCTTGACGATCTCGAGCAAGGAAAAATTTCCCCCCTCCAGGCACAGCAGCTCCTGCAAGGTCTGGAAGTTGAATCTATGAAAGGTGAAAAATAATGGCTTCAACAGAAGAAAGAATGCGCATTTTGATGATGATCCAGGAAGGCAAGATTTCAGCTGCGGAAGGGGCTCGACTGATAGAAGCCCTCGATGAGCTCAGCGAACCTGCGCCTGCACCCCCTCCCGCCCCCACCGGCGTTTCAACAGGGAGGAAACCCCGATACATGCATGTGTTGATCACCGACACCGACACCGGCAAAACCAGGGTGAATGTCCGACTGCCTGTCTCCTTGATCAATTCGGGGATTCGTATGGGTGCTCGGTTTGCCCCCGAAATTGAAGGCCTCAGTATGGAAGACCTGAACGCCTGGCTGAATTCCGGTGAGATCGGTCAAATTGTGGATGTCTTCGACAGCGAAGATGGTGAACACATTGAGGTTTTTCTTGAATAAATCCGCTTGATAGTTCATTTCCATAAAAATGCAAAACGCCTGGACAGTGTCCAGGCGTAAAATTACACTCTTTAGCATGTCACCATTTTGTCAGATGGAAAATTAATGATGACGACGAATCACAGCGATAGTAAAAAACAACCCCTCTTAAGCAAAATATTACTCCTTTTTTTAGCCGCCATGGTATTGGCAAATGTTGCCAGCAATATGTATGCTGGAATTCTGCCGCTGTACCTGAAATCTCTTGGCGCCTCTGTAGGCCAGATCGGGTTGTTCTTCACGTTACTGAGTATTCTGCCTTTAATATTGCAAATCCTCGGCGGATGGATTTCCGATTCGCTTGGTCGGTTGAAATCAATTGCCATGGGAAGCCTTGCAGGGGTCCTTTCCTATATTGGGCTTATTCTGGCACCGACCTGGCAGTGGGTTTTCTTTGGTGAAAGCCTGGGTGCTATTACACGCTCTTTAATCGGCCCGAGTTTTGGCGCCTTTATTGCAGAAGAATCTGCGGAAGAAAATCGGGCTCGTGTGTATGGGATCACCCAAACCATATTCCTAGTTGTCACCGTTGTTGGCCCCCCGTTAGGCGGCTGGTTGACAGAATCCTACGGTTTCAAGTTCATGCTGATCATTGCCGCAATCATCTATTTTTGTGCCACAATCCTGCGGGTGTTTATGGCAAAACGAGCAGCCTCTCATGAAAGGAAGACGGCTTCTGGAAAATTAACCATGCGTTCACTTAAAAGCAATTTAGGCGCTATGACCACGATCATCCTCTCAGGCGGTCTGATCACATGGCTGCTGATAACCGACGGTGTACGGGATATTTCTTTCAATCTCTCTGGCACTTATATTCCGCTCTATGTTGAACAATTCGGGGGTCTGAGCACCACACAAATTGGCTGGCTGGCTTCCATCCTTGGCATCTCCAGTATGGTGATTAACATCCCAGCAGGTTGGCTGGCAGACAAAAAAGGCGAACGGGTGAACATTGTTATAGGTTTCATCCTACAATTCATCGCCCTGATCACATTTGTGCGTCTGGACACCTTCTGGGGGTACGCATTGGTCTGGTCCCTCTTTGGCCTGGGAAGCGGTTTAATGCAGCCTGCCTATCAATCCTTACTCAGCAAAGCCTTACCGGAAAAATTACGCGGCACCGGTTTTGGATTGATCCAGTCCAGCCTGGGTTTATTCTCATTGCCAGCACCTTATATTGGCGGATATCTCTATGAGAACATATCCCCACGGCTGCCTTTTATGATTACAGGATGGGCAAGTTTGTTGGCTGTCATCCCAGCCTGGTTAAAGTTTAAATTGCCTGATAAAACAGAATTTGAAACAACAGCGCCCCTTGCATCAGAAGCAAACCCCGATTAAGGAGATCAATTATGGATGAATCTTTAGAATTTGCAGGAAAACCCTATCCCCAATGGCAGCGCCGCTTTTTCACAATCTGGTCTGGACAGGCGATCTCAATGCTAGGCAGTCAAATCGTAAGTTTTGCTATCGTCTGGTATCTGACAGAGCAAACTGGCTCAGCGACTGTCCTGGCAATCTCCTCAATGTTTTCTATTCTCCCTAACATACTATTATCGCCAATCGCCGGGACAATGGCGGATCGTTCCAACCGCAAAAGGATCATGATCATCTCGGATATCATCGTTGGATTAGCCAGGTT
>LGHA01000195.1 GCA_001508595.1 Anaerolineaceae bacterium 46_22
GGATAAGGTCCCAAGGGTCGGGCTGTTCGCCCGTTAAAGCGGTACGCGAGCTGGGTTCAGACCGTCGTGAGACAGGTCGGTCTCTATCCACTGTGGGCGGAAGGGATTTGAGGAGAGCTGCTCCTAGTACGAGAGGACCGGAGTGGACAGACCTCTAGTGTGCCAGTTGTCGTTCCAACGGCATCGCTGGGTAGCTACGTCTGGCAGAGATAACCGCTGAAAGCATCTAAGCGGGAAACTCGCTCCAAGATTAGATCCCTCATCCAGTAAATGGAGTAAGATCGCAGGTAGACCACCTGCTTGATAGGCAGTATGTGTAAGCGTAGCAATACGTGAAGCTAAACTGTACTAATGATCGAGGGCTTCACCACGTGATGTGGAGAACTCGCTGCTTTTTCGAAAGCCTCAGTTTGATGTCATTATTATTCAAAGGTATTTTAACATTGTGAAAATGTCCTTTGGTGATTTGAGCGGTGAGGATACACCCGGTAACATCCCGAACCCGGCCGTTAAGCTCGCCAGCGCTGATGGTACTTGGGGGGCGACCCCCTGGGAGAGTAAGTCATTGCCAAAGGACTTTTTATATTTAATGGATGATCACGTTTTTTGAATGCCGGTATTTTTACAATCTTCCCTGCAATTAAACTAATTTTCAAGTATAATACATACCGGTGCGTCTGCTGGAGTGAAACGCGCTCATCTAACCTGGAACGTGACAGGCAAAGCTATCATTTTTTGATAAAATTTATGTCCGTTCAATAATTCCCTTTTGAAGGGAGGTGAGGGTCTTGGCACGTGTGGTTTTGCGACCAAATGAATCGCAGGAACAATTGCTCCGACGTTTTCGGAAGTCAGTTGTCAAGGACGGTACATTAAGTACCTTGCGTCGAAAACGCTGGTTCATCTCGAAGAGTGAACTCCGGCGCATTGAAAAGAAGAAAGCTATCCGACGAAATATGCGAAATGATTGAACAGGAGAGAAAAGTAGTTATCAGGAGGTTTTATGGCAAAAGATGACGATAAAATTACCGTAGAAGGCACAGTGGTAGAAGCCTTACCCGGTACGCAGTTTAAGGTCGAATTAGAAAACGGATCGGAGATATTAGCATATCTCTCTGGGAAAATGCGACGTCACTATATTCGTATTTTGTTGGGAGATCGTGTCCGATTAGAAATTTCTCCGTATGACCTTACACGCGGTCGTATAGTCTATCGTTATCGCCGTCAATCGGCTCATCCTAGAGAATCCTGATTCACGAACGATTTACTTATTTTTTAGCAACCAAATCCTGCTTCAGCAGGATTTTTTTTATAACTTTTGATGATGGGGTAAAATGCTTTTATGCTTGCATCAACATCCCCACAAAATCTTACGCACAGCCACATCCGAAAACTGGATCTTACCCGGGACCTGGACCAGGTCGCCGATCTGATTGAACGTTGTTTCCCCATTCACCTCGATTATGACGGGCAAACCTATATAAAGGAAATGCGCAAAACAGCCCGTGATATGCGCTTATTGGGCTGGCTTTCAAACCTGTCTGATTTGAGCAGTAATAAAGCGCCCGGGTTTATTTGGGAGGAAGAAGGGCGGATCGTCGCTAATCTCAGTATGATCCCTTTTAAGGACCAGGGCAAAGAAATTTGTTTGATTGCCAATGTGGCTGTTGACCAAGAATACCGCCGGATGGGTATTGCCAGAGAATTGACCAATTTTGCATTGGCTTTTCTCCGGCGGATCCACGTTTCACAAGTTTGGCTGCAAGTCCGCGATGATAACCCTGCTGCATGCCGGCTTTATCGCTCAACTGGCTTTGAGGCGCATACAGTCAGGACGACATGGCGCATTCGACCCAGCAAACTAGCCTCTTATGCAGAAACGAATGAAAAGAGGATTTATCTCAGGCGGAGGTTGAGTGAAGATTGGCGGGAACAACAACAGTGGCTGGGGCTGGCATATCCTTCAACGATCCGATGGAATCTGCCAGTTAATTTCAATCGATTCGAACCAGGCTTTCTACAATCTTTTTCAAATTTTCTGGATGGTGTTCATTTAAGACACTGGGGCGTGGATTATGGGGGTGAATTTTCAGGGAGCATCACCTGGCAAAAAACAAAAAATTATGCGAACAATCTATGGCTGGCCTTTCCTGAAGATCGCGAATCGCTGGTTTTGCCTTACGCATTAAATAAGTTGATGAAGCGGCTTTCGGGACGACGCCCGATCTCAATTGATTACCCGAAGGGGCGATTTGAGAAAGAATTTGAGGCACTCGGGTTCGAAAACTTTCGCTCACTGATCTGGATGAAACAAAGCCTATAATAAAGTGGGCTTGTCCGAAAATTTATCAATAACCATGAGGAAAAGCTTACAATAACCCTGGTAATTTTGGAAGAGGCTTATCACTTGCTTTCTATAAATAGCAAAAAACCCTCTCCCTTGTGTATAGACCGGGGAGATAGGTAACACATGTTCGGAGACATAGGTAACAGTTTTTTGTAGAATAAGGGCAAAAATGGTTTTGAAAAGGAGACCGCT
>LGHA01000025.1 GCA_001508595.1 Anaerolineaceae bacterium 46_22
TTTACGCGTTTTATGGGATTGAACCATCAAAAAAGCATAAAAATGACACAAGACGCCCCACTTTCAAACAGAGCACACCCTTTTTTCAGTAGACTCAAACATAAATTATTCATTTTCAAATTGTGGAGAGAAAAAATGGAAAATTCATCACTGAAGTCCATAATAGGGCCATTATTAGCAGTAATTGTCGGAGCAGGTGTTGGGATTGCCGGCAGCCATGGAGGCGCAAAGCTTGGCAGCATTTCCTTTATGTTTTTGGCTGTGGCTGGTGCATATTTGATCCAGTGGATCGCTTTCTTTATCGCATACCGGTTAAAAACAGAAAAATTTTATGACCTGACTGGTACAATAACTTATGTCAGCCTGACAACATTGCTCGTTCTCATGGTACCAAACATTGATGATCGGGCAGTTTTATTACTCGTCCTGGTGGTTGTCTGGTCAGCTCGACTGGGCACATTCTTATTTACCCGCGTTATAGAAGAGGGTAAGGACAGCCGTTTTGACGAGATAAAGGTATCTTTTGGTAAGTTCCTCCTCACCTGGACATTGCAGGGTTTATGGGTGACATTCACAGCAGCAGCAGCCTGGGCTGCCATTACATCAACCCTTCGCAAAGATTTAGGCTGGCTGGCAATTATTGGCCTTTTGATTTGGGGCGTCGGATTTTTCTTTGAATTGGTTTCTGATGCACAAAAAAGCCGCTTCAAAGCCAATCCAGAGAATGAAGGCAAATTCATCCAGGAAGGCTTATGGGCATGGTCCCGCCATCCGAATTATTTTGGTGAAATCGTCATTTGGATTGGTGTCGCATTAATCGCACTGCCTGTCCTCAAAGGTTGGGCACTGCTCACACTGATCTCACCTATTTGGGTCATCATCCAATTGACCGTGATCAGCGGCATCCCAATGTTAGAGAAAAAAGCCGATAAACGCTGGGGCGGACAAGAGAATTACGAAATGTATAAGAAAAATACACCCACACTCATCCCACGCCCGCCTAAAAAATAGCCGGTTAAATCAAAACGCATTTGGTGCTAAGCCTTTTATCTCAAGGCTTGCCACCTTTTTTTAACCCTTCTGCCTTAAACAAATCAAGAGATAGAAACTTGACAAGATTTAATTGTGATAATAGGATTACCCAATGTTGTGCCCAGTCCGTTTGAAAATAAATTTATGAAAAATCCTCGCACGGACAAAGTTAGAGGTAATATACACAACAAAAAACTATGCAGATGATAAAAAGATTGACTGAACGTCACCCCAAAATATTCAACCAGACCAATGCGGTTAAGCTAATTGCCCTTTTTGTCGTTCTCGCGATTGCCGTGTGGGGATCCATGAAACTTGATTTCAATGACGTTAAAGTTTTCATCGAGCAGAATCAAAGCCAGGCAATCCTCATCAGCCTTTTGGTTTACATTTTATTTGGGTTCACATTTTTACCATCCATTCCATTAACCTTGTTCATTGCCGCCTTAATCGGTCCGCTTCAAGCTGCGCTGGTGGCAGCATTGGGCAACACAATTGCGGCGCTTTTCGAATATCAAATTGGAAAAACCGTTGGCGATGTGGTGGCGTTTGAAGACTTTAAGTCTACTTTGCCGATGGGTCTCGATAAATTACCTGTTGATTCCCCACTTTTTTTGCTTGGAGCACGCAGTATTCCCGCTGGCACAAGGGCTTTCAGTATGGTTTGCGGTGCCTACCAGGTACACATGCCGACCTATTTATGGACAACCTCAGTGATGTACTTTATCAGTTCTGTGATTTTGACCTTTGGTGGAATCAAAATAATTAATCTGCTTTAATTATCAAACGAAACAAAATTGAAGGAAAAATCACCACATGATCGAAACAGTGTTCACACTCGCAAAAAGTAACGAACGAACGGCAGAAAAAGTCATCCAGGATGATAACCTGGATTACATTCACATGTTGTTCAATAAAGACGAAGGTTTGCCCCTGCACTATTCAAATTCAAATGTGTACATGACCGTTCTTCGTGGCAATCTCTCCATTGCGCTTGACGACCAGAAAGTGCATGTTTACCCCGGTGGAACCTTGTTAAAAATCCCCTATAAAACCAAAATGAACGTTCAAAATCTGCATGATGAGATGCTTGAACTGCTGGTAATCAAAGTACCTGCCCCCAAGAATTACCCAAAAGAATGAATTTTTGTAGATTTAATCCAACCCGCACTATCAGTTAACCCAAAAAAAGCCCATTTGGGCTTTTTTTGATGGGGTGCCTTAATCGAGTAGAAGCCTCAATCTCCTCCAAAATATCAAATAATCCAATATATATTTCATATCATGAACATTAAAGTTTACTGCGAAATCTGAACGCAAAATTTTACACAAATACCCTTTGCAAATTAAAGGACCTGATCCCCTTTAATTGAATTAGGATTTAAGGTTTCTCTTCATCTTGTGATATTCTTCCTCATCAATTTCACCACGAGCATATCGCTCTTGTAATATATACAATGAAGAATCCTCTACCTTGGTTGAAGGAGCATCATTGGAGCGCTGTTTGATGTAATCTTGTCCCCGACCTGAAAAATAAGCGACAACTCCAATGACCAAAACAAGAATGATCAGACCTCCAAATACAAGGAATATCAGACCAAAGAACATCATTTTTTTACCTTTCATTAGGCTACTTGTAATCATTTTTAATACATTTGGATTCTGACTCATAATCATCAAGAATTCCTAAAGAAAGTGCAAAGATCAATTAAAGAATTCTTTCATACGTGACGAAAACCCTGATGTTCACTACAGACAGTTTCCTCACATCTATTCTGGCAGTTCATGTCTGCGAAGCAGTTGTGCGTTAATTGCAACAATGACTGTGCTCATAGACATAAGCAATGCCCCAACGGCGGGGGAAAGAAGGAAACCAAATGGCGCCAGCACACCAGCTGCCAAAGGAATAGCAAATATATTGTAGCCTGCAGCCCACCAAAGATTCTGAACCATTTTACGATAGCTGGCTTTACTGAGGTCAAAGATCTTCACCACATCCATTGGATTATCCTTGACCAGGATAATACCTGCAGATTCAATGGCCACATCTGTGCCGCTTCCAATTGCAATGCCTACATCGGCTCTTGTAAGGGCAGGCGCATCGTTCACACCGTCTCCGACCATCGCCACCTGCAACCCTTTCTCTTGCAGTTCAATAATCTTTCGATCTTTATTCTCTGGCAGCACCTCTGCATAGTATGTATCAATTCCCAGTTCCTCTGCCACTGATTTAGCCACCGCTTCGCTGTCTCCTGTTAGCATGGCAACTTCAATTTTCATTTCGTGGAGGCGCTCAACAACCTCCTTGCTGTTTGCTCGAATAACATCAGCGAGGGCAAACGCAGCAGTCACATGCGGCCTTTCTGGGCCTTCCTGAACAAGATAAACAACACTCTGGCCCTTCTTGTTGGCTGCATCCTCAAATTCAGCAATCGTTTCAGGAAGTTCGATATCCAACATTTCTAATAATCGAGGCCCACCTACATAAACTGGTTGCTCCTGATAGACTGCTCGAACGCCCCGGCCTTTGAGCGCCTCAAAACTTGAGACATTTGGCAGTTGAAGCTCTTTTTCATCTGCCGATTTTCGAATGCCCCTTGCAATGGTATGTTCCGAATCGCCTTCGATGGCTGCGGTTAATGCCAATGCGTCTTCATCGCTTATACCTTCAATCGTTTGGATCCCCACAACACCAAATTTGCCTTCGGTTAGTGTTCCCGTTTTATCAAATACGATAATGTCAATCTCTCGGGATTCTTCTAAAGCAAGCCTGTCTCGCACAAGGATTCCATTTTGAGCGCCCATTGCTGTTGTGATGGCCACAACGAGTGGTACCGCAAGACCTAGTGCATGCGGGCAGGCAATCACCAAAACTGTGGCTACCCTTGCTACGACCGCTACATCAAAACCTACGGCGATTATCCATGCAATAGCAGTAATGACCGCCGAACCAAGCGCAATATAAAACAACCAGCCCGCCGCTTTATCCGCCAATATCTGCGTATTGGATTTGCTCTTCTGAGCCTCATTCACCATACGCATGATTCCCGCCAATGCAGTTTCATCGCCTGTGGCAGTGACACGAACTCGCAAACTGCCAGACCCATTGATGGTTCCGGCGATTACTTTATCTTTAGGTGATTTTTTCACTGGGCGGGACTCACCTGTGATCATCGCTTCATTTACATCAGAGGTGCCTTCCTCAACTTCACCATCTGCTGGTATACTGGCACCGGGGCGAACTAAGAGAAGATCCCCACTGGATAAATCGCTGACAGGGACGGTTTCACGATTGCCCGCGTCATCAATACGTTCTGCGGTATCCGGCAGTAATTTTGCCAGTTCTTGTAAAGCGCCTGAGGCTTGCCGGATGCTCCGCATTTCGATCCAATGACCAAGAAGCATGATGTCGATCAACGTTACTAATTCCCAGAAAAAGGTCGTGCTTGTTGGCAGGAATAGGGCGGCAAGACTGTACACAAAAGCCACGATTATCGCCAGGGATATCAAAGTCATCATGCCCGGTTTTCGGTTTTTAATTTCGGGTACCGCCATTTTTATAAATGGTAATCCGCCGTAAAAGAAGACAATCACCGAAAAAACAGGTGTGATCCACCTAACACCGGGAAAATCTGGCAGATTATATCCCAAGAAATTCGAAATGGTTGGGCTGAAAATTAATACAGGGATGGAAATTAAAAGAGAAATCCAGAATTTGCGACGAAACATTTCCTCGTGGCCGGTATGGTCTACATGCGCTTCATTGCCTCCATGCTTTCCGTGATCATCATGCTTACCATGACCTTCGTGCTCTCCGTAATCATCATACTTCCCATGACCTTCGTGCCCAGCATGACCTTCGTGCTCTGAAATAGGTTCATGACTTTCCATATCATGCCTTGTAATGTCTTTCTCCATATTTTTCGTGGTTTCTTCCCGTTCGTGTTGATAAGAATTATCCATCATATTCACCTTAACTCCTTATTTAGACTATTGTTATCTATTATACCGGATTTTTTACCACTTTTATTAAATTAATATAAAAAATCATGTTAATTGACTAAATATTTTGTGTGTTTCGCCGATAATTTTAAATGCTCTCATACAAATAGCAATCATGATCCACCAATCTGGATCTTAAAATTTTACGCCAACCTTACTGTTTAGTAGTCGAAAAATAATGAAATAAAGTCATTTTGATAAAAATGATAAAAAAATGGAAAACAAGGCTCAGCGTCACCAAATAAAGGAAATGGCTTTGCAACCACAGAAGATGATGTCGAACAACGATCGATACAAGATTTTTAGAGTTCCCTGGATTTAGCTGAGCAGGAATTTACTTAAATCAATAAAACCTTACTTCTGATTGGGTAATAATTTGCAGAAATTCCAAGGCTTAGAATTGATTTTTATGATGTGACATGAATGGCACTCAACCAACCCAAATTTCATGACCAGTGTGAGCTATAACTAATTCAGCGTCATAAGATATTCCGCCAGATCCTCAAGGTCTTCATCGCCGATATTCCACCGCGGCATATCCTCGCTGAGCGGTTCACCATCAGGATGTTCACCCTCTACAACTGCCAGACGGAAAAGTTCAAGATCATACTCACCACCACCATGGCCTTCTTCATCATCACCATGCCCCTCATCTCCTTCACTGGCCAGTGAATTCCAGCGGATATCGGGTGCGTCCATATACTGCATACCCATCATAGCATGCAATCCCCCTTGTGCATCTGGGCCATGACAGGAGGCACAAGCTAAATACCCACCTCCCATCATCACGCTGGAAGGTGGCCCACCAGTATATGTAATTCTTGTATCTCTCTCACTTGATGACGTGAAGTAAATCCGCTCGCCATTCGAATCAAAGGCACCTTCTCCCCATCCTGTGCCTGCTCTTCTCTGAAATACCGTACAGGCATCAAGTAAAACAATTAACAAAAGCCCAAAGCCAAATATCAAGGTAATCCTGGTTACTTTTTTCATTTCCTCACTCTCCTAAACAAACTACCGCTTTGTTTTCAATATTAATATTCCAGATCAATTAAAGAGTTCCCAATAGGATGCGTGAAAAAGACAGATAATAACGTATATAAAAGGCTGAAAAACCTTAGAAATCATAATGAAAATTCAATTCCAAACGTGAATAATTAATTATATCCGACGGATAAACAATCTCAAAAAAATTCTTGAATAACGATCATGACGAAAAATAGTGACATCCCCAAACGAAAGTTTTCAGATTTCCAAATTCCATTTAGAAATCCAGCGAAAATGCAGCCTGAATGATTTGTATTGAACCATGTGATTATTCAATTCTTTCGATCTTTTCGAATTGATTTAACAAGCGAATTAGGAATTTCTCTATCAAAAAACCCCCCATTTTTGGGAGGTTCGTTGGCTTGACGTGTTTTATTTGTTGTTGGGTGCCTGAAGGGGGTCGAACCCTCAACCTCCTCATCCACAGTGAGGCGCTCTAACCATTGAGCTACAGGCACCATATTCAATCCCTGATTTTATCACATCAAGGAAGGGATGGCAAGAATTTTTCAATCTGGGATAGCAGCTCACCTCGCCCTATCGTTACCTGGTCTCGCGTTTTGAGATTCTTTACAGCGACCAGATTCTCTTTCAGCTCATCCGGACCTAATATCACTGCCACAGATATATCCAACTTATCGGCATACTTGAACTGTTTACCAAGCTTATCCGCTTCAGGATGCACCACAACCCGATATCCAGCATTGCGAATTTCCTCTGCCGCTTTTAATGACTCAGGTATAGTTGCTTCATCAAAAACGGTAACAAGGACCTGAGGTGTATGACCCAATTTCTCAGGAATCACCCCAGCATCTTGCAGTACCAGCTCAAGGACCACATCTCCCATGGCAAAGCCGACTCCTGGCAGTCGATTCCCGCCTACATCGGCAACCAGGTTGTCATATCGTCCCCCACCCAGGATGGCGCGGGATTCACCGCCCAGCTCAAAAGCCTCAAAAACAATGCCGGTGTAATAATCCAGACCGCGAATGACTTTCGGATTGAAAGAAACATAATCCTCGAGACCAAATATTTTTATTAACTCGAAAAATTCAACCAATTCATCGGATTTCAGCCAGAGATCCTGAGCGTTGACCAATGTCTGCAAACCCCCAACCTGTTCTTCCGACAAACCAATTTCCAGAGCATAAGCGCGCCATTCCTTCTCTGAAAGTTTATCCAGTTTGTCAATGACCTTAAACACTGCTGGGCGCAATTCTTTTGCAACTTCAAGGCTTGAAAGGGCTTCATCCATCAATCGCCGATTGTTCACGTAAATTTGCACTTGCTCTGAGGAGAGCCCCGTTTCCTTTAAAAAAGTCGCAGCAACAGCGACAATTTCAGCATCCGCTGCTACTGCTTCTGTCCCAACCAGGTCGATATTCCATTGATAAAACTCCCGTGTCCTACCCCGCTGCGGGTTTTCATAACGCCAGAATGGCCCGATAGACCACCATCGCAAGGGCAGTGGAATATCATATTGACGCTGCGCAACCATGCGCGCCAGTGTCGGGGTGAGCTCAGGTCGCAAGGTGAGCATGTCATCACCGGGTGAAGAAAATACAAAAGCTTGCTCCTTGACCAGTTCTTCACCGGATTTAGCAGCATAAAGATCAATAAATTCCAAACAAGGACCGTCAAATTCCTGGTATCCAAAGCGCGTCGATACGTCCCGGATAATATCAAACATCCATCGCCGAACAGCCATCACATCCGGATAAAAATCTCGAGTACCTTTGACACTTCTTACTATTTCTGCCATAACTGCCTCAATATCCTATACTTGTCATTAATTTCATAGACCATTTTACCCTTTTTTCGGCAGTTTCTATTTTTGGAGTAACTAATTGAGGATTTTACGATAAAATATAAGCATTGTTAATATCTATGAGTAGAAGGAAATTATGAAATTAACTGAAATTGTCGACTTAATTAACGGCGAATTACTAACCCAGGAAAAAGAATATAAAAAAGACATAACCGGTGCAATGGGTGCTGATCTGATGAGTGATGTTTTAGCTTCCATTAAACCAGAAGCAGCTTTACTTACAGGTTTATGTAACCCACAGGTTGTTCGCACAGCTTTAATTGCTGACATTCGAACGATTATCTTTGTGCGCGGGAAAAACCCTGACCGTGAAACAATCAGAATTGCAAATGAAGAAGAAATTCCTCTGATAACCACAGACCTTGGTATGTTTGAAGCTTGCGGGATCCTGCACCACGCTGGATTAAAGAGTTACGAATTGCCAGCCAATGACGACTGCGCGTAAAAGGAAAATACGCAATGACAGACGAACACTCACAGGTTTCTGACGAACTTGCCGAAAGCATTACCAGAACCGAAGAACTCGCGTATGAACTTCGTATTCATGAGGTAATGACCGAGAATGTCCACTGCCTTCCTCCAGACATCAAATTGGAAGAAGCACTGGATATCTTTCAAAAAGAAAGATTTTCAGGTGCGCCGGTTATCGCTAATGGTAATCTGGTTGGGCTTATCAGCATTGAAGACCTGATCCGGGCATTACGGGCAGGGAACCTGGACGTCAATGTTAGCGAATATATGACGACCAAACTTGTCACAGTTCACGAATATGACCCGGTTGTTGAAGCACTAAAAACCTTTTCCAGGACAAAGTTTGGCCGCCTGCCCGTGCTTGATAAACAAGGCAAACTGGTTGGTATCATCACCAAAGGGGACATATCCAATGGCTTATTAACAGCTTTGCAAAGAGATTATCATGCAGAAGAGCTGATCCGTTATCGCGCCAGCCACCTATTTGAAGATATTGTCTCACATCGAACAAGTCTCATCCTGAGATACGAAATTCGCAAAGGAGATTTTATCCACGGCGGAAATGCATCCAGCAACATTAAAAGAGCTCTATTGAGATTAGGCGCGACGCCACAGGTTGCCAGGCGCTGCGGTATTGCAGTGTATGAAGCAGAAATGAACCTGATCATTCACACCAACCACGGCGGCACCCTTCGTGTGGAGGTCGAACCCCACAAAATAACCATGGAAGCCTATGACGACGGTCCGGGCATTGAAGACGTTGAACAGGCGATGAAGCCAGGTTACTCAACAGCCACCAACGAAATTCGAGAAATGGGTTTTGGTGCAGGGATGGGCTTGGTTAATATTAAGCGCTGCGTGGATGAAATGCGATTGATCTCGTCAAGAGACCGCGGCACCAATTTATACATGATCATGTACCTTGATGATAAAGACAATAACTTAAATATTGTCAATTGAACCCTCACCATTAAAGAATGGAGACACTATGAACTTAGATGAAATCATCCAAATCCTGAACCTGAAAATCCTGACGAACTCAAAAGATTTTTCAACCATCAAAGTTAAGAGCGGTTACTGCTCTGATTTGCTCAGCTGTGTCATGACCGGGGCAGAACCTGAAGGTCTCTGGATCACCCTGATGTCACACAGCAATATCGTTGCCGTTGCTGCATTGCTCGACCTGGCTGCAATAATCATTACAGAAGATGCCCAACCTGATCAGCAGACGATCGATAAAGCTAACGAAAAAGATATCATAATGCTTTCATCACCAGATCCAAACTACGAAGTCATTGGACAATTGTGGGAACTTGGTTTACGAGCAACCAAAAATTAACCCACAAGAAATTACCATTGAAAACCTATTTATCTGAATTACACGTCCATACTGTATTATCACCCTGTGCGGGCGTGGAGATGATACCCCCATTAATCGTAAAAAAAGCGCTTGACATTGGCCTTAACCTGATTGCGATAACAGATCATAATGCCAGTGAAAATGTGCCAGCAGTCATAAAAGCTGCAGAAGGGTCCGATTTAACTGTCTTACCCGGCATGGAACTGCAGACAGAAGAAGACGTCCATATCCTTTGCTTGTTTGATACGGTGGAGCAACTAAACAAACTCCAGGAACTCGTTGATAAAACTTTACCTGATATAAAGAACAATGTTGAATTTTTTGGTGAACAATTCATTGTCGACCAGACTGGCGAATTTATTCAACGAAAAGAACGCCTGTTGATCAATTCAACCCAATTAAGCTTTGATGAAGCATTCCACGCTGTAACAGAATTAGGGGGCTTATTCATCCCTGCCCATGTCAACCGCCAGGCTTTTGGCCTGATCGATCACCTTGGATTTGTACCACCCGATTTAGATATTGACGCTTTGGAAATATCCAGGCATATATCCCTTGAAGAAGCAAAAACAAAATTTCCCCAAATTAAGAGTTTCCCGCTCATCCAAAGCGGAGACGTCCATTATATTGATGATTTCTTAGGCGTAATTCAGTTTATAATAGAGAAGCCAACAATAGCCGAACTCAAGCAAGCATTTATGGCCATTAATGGACGCAGTTTTAAGGTCATCTCCCACAATTGATGATTCACTAGACTTAATATGACATTTGTGTATTGACCAGTTGGCAGTTGGGTATTACACTGATTTGTGGTAAATTTCACAATCGATGGGTCATTACGCCCGCTTAAATATATTTTTCAGGAGTAATCCTTTTGATGCAAAAAACAATGGAAAAAAGTATAGAAACTAATCCACTCAATGATCCCGAACAACGATCTATCATTGATAAAATATTAGATGAAAACAAAGATCTTGCTGGGGCGACAATGGTTGTTCTAAACAGCTTGCAGGAGGCAATAGGTTACATCTCTCCAGAAATGCAAGTGTATGTCGCAAAAAAATTAGGAGAACCCGTTAGTCGGATCCATGGTGTTGTTTCCTTTTACTCCTTCTTTACA
>LGHA01000196.1 GCA_001508595.1 Anaerolineaceae bacterium 46_22
GCGCGTGGTTACCGTACCAACCGCAATTTGATCACTATGGCTTACCTTATCGCCGGAAATCTAGATTATGGCTTACCCACATAAAACAGCGAGGAACCTGAAAATAAAATCGAAAAACTCTTTTCTAGAGCGTTTAATATACAAAAGCCTACTTATTTCTATTCAAATTATAGTCCCAAGTCAAGACCATCCGTATCACAAGCAGCTTCTAGTTACGCGATCTGTCCTCAAGGAATTAAAAAAGCTGCACCAATGAGCTCGTGGTGCAGCTTATCTTACAACGATTAATTAATTTTAAACTGGTTCTGTTTCCAAACGATTATCTTTTGCCATCATTTTACGAATGACATTCTTGGTCAATTCAGCTGCAACAGAAGGTATTAATACCAGGGGCAATATCTCCAGCCATTGTTCCAATCCCAAAGGTGCAGTATTGAAAATGGGCTGCAAAAAGGGGACATAAATCACAAGCATGATCAACACCAGTGAGCCTAAGACTGCCCAATTCATCAATTTATTCTTAAAGAAACCAATTTTGAGCAAGGGGTAGAATTCTGAGCGAGCTGTGTATGCCCGGAACAACTCCGAAATGCTAAGGGTGACGAAAGCCATTGTTTCAGCGAATTCGATGTTTTCTGGGTCAATAAAACGACCGATTGCAAACGCGCCCAGGGTAACAGCAGTGATTGCAATTGTTTGAACCACAATACCAATCAGCATATATTTATTGATGATTGGCTCCTGTGATGGTCGCGGCGGACGATCCATGATGTCCGGGTCACCCGGCTCCGTACCCAGAGCTAAAGCAGGGGCGCCATCCGTGACCAGGTTCAACCACAGTAACTGAATCGCAGTTAGGGGTATCGGCCAGCCAAACAAGGTCGCCAAGAAGATGATCATTATTTCAGCCGCGTTACAGGACAGCAGATAATAGACAAATTTCCGAATATTGCTGTAAATAACACGACCCTGTTCAACAGCAGAAACAATACTGGCATAGTTGTCATCAGTCAGGACCATGTCTGCGGTACCTTTTGCGACATCCGTCCCTGTGATCCCCATGGCAACACCAATGTCAGCCCGTTTGATAGCCGGAGCATCGTTAACGCCATCACCCGTCATGGCAACCACTTCCTGGTTAGCGCGTAAAGCATCGACAATGCGCATTTTGTGCTCAGGACTGACCCTCGCATAAACATCGGTTTCCATGACATTTGTGATCATTTCATCATCTGAGAGGTGATTAAGTTCTGACCCCGTCATAACTTTTCGACCGGATCGCAATAAACCAATTTCTTCAGCAATTGCACGAGCTGTGTTGGGATAATCACCTGTAATCATGATCGTCCTGATGCCGGCATCCCTGGCTATGTTGAGGGCATCACTCACCTCTGTTCTCGCCGGGTCGATCATCCCAATCAAGCCAACAAAAGTCAGATCTTTTTCTAATTCATCACTGTTAATTTCATCAGGCAATACTGGCACCATTCGGTAAGCAACACCCAATACCCGTAAGGCATCACCCGTCATTTCGTCATTGGCAGCCAGAATTTCCTTGCGTCGATCTTCTGTTAATTCAACATTGCCGTTATTAATGGTTTGCATATCGGAGCAAAGATCAAGGACAACATCTGGCGCACCTTTAACAGTAACAATGTACCATTCCCTCTTTTCTTCATCCTCCTGATCCAAGGGTGAGAGACACTCACCTTCTGATTCTTGGACTGAGTGAATAGTGACCATTCGCTTGCGAACAGAGTCAAAAGGAATTTCTTGTTCTCTTGGGAACCCCTTGTTGATCGCCCGAGCAGAACAACCAGCTTTATGCGCTGCTACCAGGATTGACCCTTCTGTCGGGTCACCAATCATCCGATAGGTTTCCTGGCCAGCCTGTTCTCCCGAGGGTTCAAGCTGGGCATCATTATTTAAAGACCCAATCCATAAGGCTGTTTTGACTGCCGGGAAATCGTTCAGAGATATTGTCTTCCCATCGTTTGTAAAATCGCCTTTGGGTGTGTAGCCGCTGCCGGTGACCCCCACAAAATTTCCATCAGCCCAAATACGTGTGACCGTCATCTCGTTTTGGGTCAGTGTTCCGGTCTTATCAGAACAAATAACCGTGGCAGAGCCAAGGGTTTCAACAGAAGAAAGCTTCCGGATCAGTGCATGTCGCCTAACCATTTCACGCATACCCAATGCCAGGCTGATCGTTACAACGGCTGGTAAGCCTTCCGGCACTGCAGCAATTGCTAATGAGACTGCCACCATAAACAATTCGGTATAAGTTTCCAAAGCCTCAGCACTGAAAAAGTTCGCCGCCCCGGGTTGCAATGCGTAACGGGCAACGCCAATTACAAAGACCAAACCGCAGACAATCAGAGAACCCCATCCAAGCACTTTTCCTAACTGGTCTAATCTTTGCTGCAAAGGCGTTTGCTCATCTTCCACCTGCTGCAGCATTGTTGCAATCATGCCGAGCTGTGTGTTCATGCCCGTGCTGACTACCACACCTTTACCGCGCCCATAATTGAC
>LGHA01000197.1 GCA_001508595.1 Anaerolineaceae bacterium 46_22
ATCATAACTGGTGATGTATAGCCAAGAACCATCACCTCAGATTTAATCCCAGCTGCCCGCAGGTTTAACGCTTCTTCCATGCGAGCAACACCCAGCCACGATGCTCCCGCTTGCTCAGCTGCTTTTGCGACCGTTAACACGCCGTGCCCATACGCATTGGCTTTGATGACAGCCATCAGGCGCGTTCCCGTCATCGCTTTTAGTTGTTTAATATTATTTTTTATGGCACCTAGGTCGATTTCGAGCCAGGTTGAATAAGGCTTCGTATCCATGGCTTGAAGTATAGCCCTCCTTGCCATTCCTTTCAAGTCTGGATTTTTACATATCCAGGCATATTTAAACATCCCTCAACATTGTTAATATCAAAATTTCATGATCAGGAAAATTTGTCAATGGTTTTCGGTTAAGATGAGAATCACTTTGACACAAAACCTTATAGGCGCTTGGTTTTCATTTTTCACTTCACAGGTCAGCTAATGAATTTCTTTATTGTTTTGATTCCTAAACCGATATAATTCTAAACATTCAGCGCAAACCAAATATCCGAAAGCTGACTAACTAATGACCTTATCACTTCTTAGCAAAAACAACTAGATTTGGCCTGAACAACATCCAAAAAACGAAAATATCAGAAGTATCTATAAAAATTTAAGAAAAGAACATCTTTTTTATATCCACACCATATAAGCCAGGGAAAACAATATCTGCAGATGGAAGTTGATCAGGTTTCCCTATCCCTACCGCATACATTCCAGCCAATTTTGCAGCTTGCAGACCCGCCTCTGCATCTTCAAAAACCACACAATTCACAGGGTCAATTCCCACTTCTTTTGCTGCCTTTAAAAAGACTTCAGGATCTGGCTTAGCTTTTGAGACTTTATTTCCATCAATGACAGCATCAAACAACTTTTCAATATCTAACCGTTGGAGAATCAGGGGCGCGTTTTTGCTGGCAGATCCTAAAACAGTCTTAATACCATAATTTCTTAGACTTCTTAAAAAAGATTCGACTTTCGGCAGCATCTCGCTGCGATCCAATTGTTTAATTAATCTTACATATTCATCATTTTTTTGTTTTGCCATGCGTATTTTTGTTTCATCATCTACTTCAATTCCCCCTATGCTCAATAATATCTCCAAAGATCTTTCTCTACTGACTCCTTTAAGCAGTTGATTCTCCGTCTTAGAAAATTCAAAACCCAATTCATGAGCTAAGTTTTTCCATGCAATATAATGATATTTTGCTGTATCTACAATAACACCATCAAGATCGAAAATTCCAGCTTTATATTTAATATTCATTAATAACCTCTCTTTGTTGATAAAAATTTTCTATTTAGTGGTGTCAGTTATCATCACAAAAGCATCTTCTAATGTCCTACTTGAACCAGCGATCCACATTTGCTAGGAAGACACTCTTTGAGACCTGTAATGGGTTAATATTTCATCTATTTCCGATAATAGAAGCATATTACCGATTTCAATTTATTCATAAAAATCAATGCCCTAAAGCTCATCAAAGCAATCTAAACCAAATCGCAAACCAAATCCTTTGAATATTTTCCCCACAGACGGCAAGTGACTAGTCTAAACAACCTGCCCGACCAACCTTTTGAGCGCACATAAAGCATTAAGAAAAATTACACTGCCTCACTTAATTTTATTAAGATAAAACCTATGGCCTGATGTCTACCATTTGCGACTCCCCACGCCAATTAAATTTGAAAGATAATCTCTTCCAATGCGCAGGCAATTTAGGCTCCACCCACCAATCCTCTTGATTAAAGTGAAGTCCACCAAAGCCAAACACGACTGCCTGCCACACTCCACCTGCAGAGGCACCATGGATGCCTTCTTTGGTATTTCCTCGTAAATCATTTATATCCATCAGGGCAGAGTGAATGAAGTTCTCGTAAGCCTCATGTTCGCTACCAAAACGGGTATCCATTATGGTTTGAATCGATGGACCCAAGGAGGACCCATAACTTAAATCGGTGCGTGGGGTGTAATAATCATAATTGGCTCGAATAACTTCCTGCTCAAACATCTCCGGCAGTAAATACATTAACATGATGACATCTGGCTGCTTGATGATTTGTGTGTTGTTGGCTCCATCAATGCCTAACAGGCTCTGAATGGAAGTGGTACGGGGGTCGAACTGAGACGCCAGAACATTCTTTTTGTTGAAATAGCCATCAAACTGTGCAATTAAGGCACTTTTTTCATCAAATGGTAAGTAAATCTGCTGCGCCTGGTTATTCCAATCTCTAAATGTCTGTTCTGTCAGGTTCATTCGCTCAAATAATTGCTTTGCTTTACAAGGATTTTCCTTTGTTAACCATTCAGCTACTGCGACAGCTTTACGGAGGTGCCAGAAGGCGAAATAATTTGTAAAAGCATTATTGTCAATATGTTCATGGTATTCGTCTGGACCAATAACATCGGTTATTTGAAAAATATTTTTCTCTGAATGCCATTCCAGACGCGACGACCAGAACAGGGCAGTATCCAGGA
>LGHA01000026.1 GCA_001508595.1 Anaerolineaceae bacterium 46_22
GTTGAATATGGCATCTATCCAAGCAAGCATAAATTACGCCAGGGCTTAATATCGCAATTTAAACGTATTCTCGAAATGCCGAATGTGCATTATTTTGGGAATGTGAACGTCGGTCAGTCTGGTGACATTCGCGTGGACCAACTGCGAGAGGCCGGATTTGACGCTTTTATGGTGACAACGGGGGCACAGGTGAACACGAGTTTAGATCTTCCTGGCGCGGACCTAAACGGTGTGTATCATGCCAATGATATTGTTTTTCATTACAATCGCCTGCCCAGGTATGCTGATAAAACGCTGTACTTTGGATCTGAGATTGCTGTGATCGGTGTGGGCAATGTCATGCTTGACATCATTCATTATTTCAAGCAATTGGGTCAGGAATTCAGGGTGACAGCGTATGCACGGCGTGGACCTAGCCATGTAAAGTTTGATAACAAATCACTCGAGCCGGTGGCAGAATGCTTGGATTTAGCAGCGATCAGAGAAGCAGTTGACGCCGCCTACCCTGAACTTGAAAAAATCGGTGAGGATGTTGACCACTTTTATGCATTATTAGAAAAGGCACGTGACCGGGCAGAAGACTGTCATTCAAAATTAAATTTTCAAATGCGGTTTTTGCTGTCACCCAGGGCGCTCATTGGGGATGAGAACGGCAGGCTTAAGGCGATTCAATTTGAACGCAATCAATTGATTCAAAAGGGTGACCGCATCCTACCTGTGGGTACTGGGGAGATGGAAACAGTGCCGGCTGAAACAGTTGTCTTCTCCATTGGGTCCCGGGTTGATACCGGTTTTGGACTGCCCGTTGCCCGTTCGAATTTCGTCACCACTGAAACACCGCGTTTCCCAATTGACGGCATTTCCTATGAGGTCTTTAACGAAGACCTTTGTTCCACATGTAAGGATGTATTTGTCAGCGGATGGGCAAGGGTTGCCGGGGAGGGCGTGGTAGGCCTGGCGCGCAAAGATGCTGAACGCGGCGCCAGGGCAGTGCTGCAGTTTTTGGGCACCCTGCCTGCAAAGTCCAACCCCCGTATTCAGGATATCTTTGATCAGATCACAAGAATTGGTAAACCTGTTGTTGATTTATCCGGATTACACAAATTGTGGGCTGTTGAGGGAAAAATAGCAGCCGAAAAAGGGCTGCCGGAATTTAAATTTGATACAAAAGAAGCGATGCTGAAGATAATTGAAGAGGCTTAAGGCTGGCTGATCTCGTCTGATGGGTTTTCATTTAGAGCATCCGTTTTTTCCTGCCCATTTTCTTCGGAAAAAACACTGTGATTATTCCTTCGTTTATAACGAATGAGTAATAAGAATCCAATGGCAATGGTTATCATCCCGAGTTCCATACCCCGAGCCTGTAATGGCCCAAAGAAGACATCCGGAAGTGGGTGACTGCCCATGCCAAAGATATCCGCCATTGCTGTAAATACAGATATGACATATCCTGTGCTGATCAATCGGAGACCGATATCGGCTGCAATGGTCTTTTTTCCGTTCGGCCACATTGCGTTTAATGTGAGGTAGCTGCCAAGGGAAATGAAGGCTAGCCCGACTAAAAACACGGATATTTGAACAAATCCAATCACGCGACTGCGGTCCAAACCAAATAATCCTGGACGGGCACCAAGCAAAAATATAAAGTACCCCACAACAGCCATTATCAAACCGAGGCGAATCCTTGTCTTTGGGAGGCTTAGATCAGTATCCTCGATATCAGGCAGGATTTCCTCGTCGAAAATCTGTGTTTGTTTTTGCGTTTTATCTTCTTTTTCTATCATCAGGCGGGTAAGTTACTCTTCAGAATCCTGAGCCAGTTGCCGTTAAAAATAAGGTTAATGTCCTCATCATTGTAACCTTTTTCAGCAAGTTTAGGGGCGATTTTTTGTAAGTCAGCAATTGTGTCTATTTCCGGCGGTACCGATTCGACACCATAACCACCGTCAAAATCTGTGCCGATGCCAACATGGCGTGTGTCCCCGGCGATCTGGCACACATAATCAATTTGTGCAATGATGTTGTCCAGGCTGAGCGATTGACGGCCGCCATGTGAACGCCAATCCCAGTCAAGAAAGCTATTCAAAGGCACAATACCCATGATGCCATCGCGTTCAATTAATTGGTGAATGGTTTTGTCTTTAAGGTGGCGGTTGAAAGGGATATTCTTGATCAGTGCTTCAGCGTTTGAATGTGAAGCGATGACCTGCCCCGGGTAAAAGTCAAGCGCCTGGCGTGCAGATTGATGATCCATATGGCTGATATCCAGGATAAAACCCAAATCCGCCATATTTTCAAGCAAAGCATAACCGGTTTTGGTCAACGGACCGGGTTCCCGGGTGCCGCCGCAATAAGCGTTGCCAGCCCAGGCTGGACCGATGATCCGAACGCCCCAATGATACCAGTCCTCCACCTGTGCGGGTTTCGTAATGCCTTCTGCGCCTTCCATCAGGGTTACGATACCAACAGGCGGGGGAGTGTCCTTTGGTGTGTTTACATGGGCATCCCAGGCGGTAAGGTGCTGGGTGAGGTCAGATTGATTCACAATGAGCCTGAATTTTTCAGGGTTTTCATCCGTCAATTGATGGTAGGCATCCAGGTTTTTTCGATAGCACTGGTGGGCTTCAGAAGGTGTTTCGTAATTCAGTACGGGGTACTTGCCATTATCCAATCTGCGGGGCTCACAAAACAAGGTGCCAAAAATGATAAAAGCATTTGCATCCTGGTACTGCGGCCATCCTAATAAAGTGCTGCCATTAAAGGCAGGGATGGGCGTATTTTTCTCCGCTTGGCGAATATCATAAGCAGATTGCGTATAATCGCGTTTCAGGTTGAGAATATTCCAGGCAATGTCTTCGTGGGAATCAATCAGTAATTTCATAAATTAAATGCATAGCGCACCGGGGTGACCCGGTGCGCTTCGTTCATTTTGGATTATTCAGCTTTTTCTTCTTCGCTGTCATCTTCAGGTTCGAGTTCAGCTTTCACGTCTTCGACAACTTCTTCGACCAGCTCTTCGGCGTCATCAACGACGTCTTCAACAGTCTCTGCAACCTTTTCTCCAGCATCTTCTGCCTTATCAAGGGTTTCTTCGACCAGTTCTTCAGCTTCTTCGACGACGTCTTCAACGACTTCCTCAGCTTGTTCTTTGGTCTCTTCGACCTTATCACCGGCATCTTCTACCAGGTCTTCAGTCTCTTCGGTGACGTCTTCAACAACTTCTTCAGCTTCTTCGACGACGTCTTCAACGACTTCTTCAGCCTGTTCTTTGGTCTCTTCGACTTTATCGCCGGCTTCTTCAACCAGTTCTTCACCTTCTTCGACGACTTCTTCAACGACGTCTTCAGCTTGCGCTTTGGTCTCTTCAACCTTATCACCGGCATCTTCAACCAGTTCTTCAGATGTTTCTTCAATTTTTTCTTTAGCTTCAGCAAGTTCATCTGAAAGATCTTCGACGTCAAACTCGTTTGTGAGGGTCTTCCAGTCGAGATCGGTATATGCGGGAGAATCAACCCGGCGCATGCTCAAACCAATGCGATGTGTGTCTTCTTCAATCTTGATGATCCTCAAGGTAACAACTTCACCTTCTTTGAGAACCTCTTTGGGATGTTCGATGCGTCGTTCGCTGATCTCCGAAATGTGGATCAGACCTTCGAGGTCACCTTCAACATCATCAAGCAGCAATCGTGCAAAAGCACCAAAATTGGTCAGGCGGGTGATTTTCCCTTCAACCAGTTGGCCTTCGGTCAGTGCTTCGATTTGGTCTTCCCATGGATCATCCTTCAATCGACGGATGGACAAACCAATTCGTTTTCGATCCTCATCAATGCTGATGACCTTAACCTTGATTTCCTGTCCAACCTCCAGCACTTCACTGGGATGATTGATGTGTTCCCAGGACAGTTCGGAGAGGTGTACAAGCCCGTCTGCACCGTTGATATTGACGAACGCTCCAAAGTCTGCAAGGCTGGTCACACGACCGGTGCGAATTTCGCCTTCTTCCAGCTCGTCAATCACACGTTCCTTGATGGAATCACGTGTCTCACTGCTGGCAGCGCGTTCGGAGAGGATCAATCGACGGCGATCGCGATCAACTTCGATCACGCAAACCTCAATCTCCTCACCAACCATTTCGCTGTATCGCTCATCAGGTGAATTGCCTGTGATGGTCAATCGGCGTCCGAGGCCAATTTGAGAAGCGGGCACAAAGCCGCGAATGGTACCCAGGGGTACCAGTAAACCGCCTTTATTGTAGCCTTCGATTTTGGACGTGAATGATTCATTCGATTCCAAAAGTTCTTCGGCTGTTTGCCAGTTCTCTTCTTCGAGAGCGCGGTTAAAGGAAAGGATCAGGTTGCCGTTTGAATCTTCAGGCGTAACGACAAAAACTTTGATCTCATCCCCAACTTTCCATGATTCAACCGTTTCATCATCGATCGAATCAAGTTCTTTTCCAGCCAGGATGCCCTCTGATTTTGCGCCAACACTGACGAGGATTTGCCCGTCACTGACGCTCGCAATGGTGCCTTTGCGGATTTCGCCGCGTTTAGGAAAGTCAATTGTTAAACCTTCCTCAGCCAGCAGGGCTTCCATCTTGTTGGTGGATTCCTCTTCACCTTCTTCTTCCCCCGTTGTGTTTAATATTTCATTTTGGTCCATAAAAGTTATAACTCCAAAGTTGATTTTCTCACTGATTATAAGGGTTTATTTTAAACTTCGCAACCCAAAAACTTTAATTGTTTTCTTCCAAAGGAATACAATCAGCTTCCACTATTGTACCGTTTTGCAGCTGGTTGTCAATTTAATTTGAGGGTGAGATTCCTGAAAAGGCTTTAATCTTCATCAGACTGTAAAATTTCCCTGATTTGGGTCTTGGAATCAGGCTCACTGACAATGCCCTTCTCCTCCATTTTTTCGATTATGCGGGCTGCTCGCGTATAACCGATCCGCATTTTGCGCTGCAGCATCGATACAGAAGCCTGCCCTTCTTCCTTAACAATTTCTACAGCCTCATTGAATTTTGGATCAAGATCTTTTTCTTCTTCGATTTCTTCCCACAGCGGGGCTTGCTTGAGAGGAACACCTTTTTTAGTTTGGAAGGCTGCTGATTGGTCAGGACGCTCAGGAGCTGCATGAGAAACGGTAAAACCACGCCAGTACGCTGCCAGCCGGTTGATTTCGACATCAGAGACAAACGCAGTCTGGATCCGCACCGGTGCTGCAGCATCTGGTGCCTGAAAGAGCATATCGCCGCGCCCGAGCAAGCGCTCTGCGCCGGGTTGGTCGAGGATCACCCGGCTGTCAACAGATGAGGCGACAGCAAAGGCGATTCGTGCCGGGAAATTGGCTTTGATCAGACCGGTGAGAATATCCACTGAAGGGCGCTGTGTGGCGATGATCAGGTGGATGCCTGTTGCGCGGGCAAGCTGTGCCAGACGTGTGATCGTGCGTTCGGTTTCGTCCGGTGCTAGCATCATCAAGTCTGCCAATTCATCGATGACCACTAAAAGGTAGGGCAATTTCTTCTCCGAGGTCTTTTCACAGAGCGCATTGTAATCAGCGATATTTCGTGTGCCGGTTTCTGAAAATTTCCGGTAGCGGCTGTCCATTTCTCGCAGCATCCACTCTAAGGCACCGACAACATGCTCTGCGTCCACGATGACTGGTGCAAGCAAGTGGGGAATGCCGTTATAACCCGTCAATTCCACGCGTTTTGGGTCAACAAGGATCAAGCGGAGCTCGTCTGGCGTCATATTCAGCAAGAAGCCAGCAAGGATATCATTGATACAAACGGATTTACCAGCGCCTGTGGTGCCGGCGATCAGCAGGTGTGGCATGGCAGTAAGGTCTGCTGCGACAGCCTTCCCGGCGACATCTTTCCCTAATGCCATCTTGAGGGGAGACTCTAAATTCTTATATGCTGAACTGAACAGGACTTCGCGCAAAGAAACAAGGGCTATTTGATTATTTGGAACCTCGATGCCGATATAACCCTTGCCTGGGACAGGTGCCTGAATTCGAATTCGGGAGGCCGCTAATGCTAAAGCCAGGTCATCAGCCAGGGCGGTGATTTTTGAAACTCGCACGCGGGTTTTGCCGCTGCGAGATTCGGTGAAATCGGGTTCAACGCCAAACAACGTGACAGATGGCCCGCGCTTAATGTCAACGACATGGGCTGGTGCGCCGAAAGAACGCAGGGTTTCTTCAATGACGCGCGCACGCTGGCGGTCGTTTTCGCTGTCATCCGGCGCTTGGAGGATGGGTTCGAGGATCTCATCAGGATCAGGCAGTACCCAAACCGGTTTGTTTGGCGTCCGATTGTAATACAGGCTGGTTTGGTCACCGTTTTGCGAAACCTTCCCGACTTTTTCATCCTGTTGGGATTGACTCAGCCTTGCGGTTATTGGTAAAGCTTGCGCCGTTTCTTTTACAGGGGTTTGGGTTTGTGTTTGGTGCGGTTTTTTCAGTTTTGAGATCTGTTTTTGCAGTGTTTGATTTATTTGATCAATGATATTTTTAAAGGCTTTTCCTAGAGCTTTGATCAGGTTTGCCAGAACCAGGTCGAGTGTCAGAATCAGGCTGATCAACATCCAGGCTGTCAATGCGATTGCTGCACCAGGTTTTCCAAGTCCATTGACCAGCCTGATTTTAATGGCTGCACCGGTGAACCCCCCGCCCGTACCCAGTGCTGCATCAATAAGATCGCCATCGATAAAAAAATGGAACCAGGCAGTTAGATTGATGAATAAAAGGAAGATACCAATAATGCGCTCTGGTGAAATTATTGGGAATTTCTCAAAGTTTCGCATCAAGAGCCAGCCGCCAATACCGATCAAAGCTATGGGCAAGATATAAACGCCCCATCCGATCGCTTTGCTGAGGTTTTTAACCCACCACCCGGTCAGACTGCCGGTGGTTTGCGTGAATAAACTGATCAGCGTCAGGAAACCAACAAGTACCAGGAAGATCGCGAATATGTCGATGCGACGTTGAGGTGAAATTCCCGATAAATCAAGTATTTTGGGTTTTGATTTTGATGTGGTCTTTCTTTTTTGTCTTGGTTTCGCTTTTTTTGTCGTTTTACGACGTGCCATCCAGTGCTCCTGATAAGAATAAAGCCGTTCTTTCTGGAATGGATTATAGCACAGCAAATCTTAATCTTCGAATGTGCCGTTCTGATAGGGGCGCCTTCAATCCAGGGGATTTCATTTAATAAAGACCTTGACCAAACAAAAATTTCAAGTATTATGAAATAGAAATTGGCAAGCATTCTAAGCCTTGGTTTTGCTTGCCTGGGATTTGAAAGTCTGATATAATACTTGAGCTATCCAATGTGGGCTTCAAGTTGCTGATATAAATTACAATTCTTATTTCAGCTGCCGTGCGAAAGAACGTTTCCCGAATGTCTTTAACATAAGAACTAACAAAATTTTCTCAACAGACTGAAATTGACCTTGTTCTACGCGCGGGATGACCAACTGCCTAATGGTATTTTTACTGCTCACAATTATCTACCCTTCTTGAAATTTATGGGGCACATACAACGTGTATGTGGGTGAAATACACACGTTTTAAGTAATTATTAATAAGGATTTTTAGAAAAGAAGAATTGAACAATGGAAATATTAGATTTAGAACAAAAAACGCTCACTGAGCTGCGCACGATCGCCCATGATTTGGGCATTCCCCGACCACAACGACATAAAAAAGAAAGTTTGATATTACTCATAGCCAGGGCAATGGGTGAAGCTGAGGGCCTTGAAATCCGGGGCGGCGTGTTGGAAATCATGAATGAGGGTATTGGTTTCTTGCGCCAGAATTATCGGATCGGGCCCGAGGATGTTTATGTTTCCCAGGCACAATTGCGCCGCTATGAACTGCGCTCTGGTGATATGGTGATTGGGCACGTTCGCCCACCCAGGGAATCGGAACGGCATTATGGTCTGCTTAAGGTGGAGTATGTTAATGGCATGACACCTGAAGATGCTCGAAAGCGGCCGCAATTTGGCAAATTGACGCCGATTTTCCCCGATCAGAGATTCAATTTGGAATTTGATCCAAAAGTCCTTTCCACAAGGATTATCAATCTTATTGCGCCTATTGGGCGTGGTCAGCGTGGTATGATCGTTTCACCTCCTAAAGCTGGCAAAACCACGATATTAAAGGACATCGCAAACGCGATTTACACGAATCACCCGGATGTTCGCCAGATCATGTCGTTAATTGGTGAGCGACCTGAAGAGGTGACGGATATGGATCGATCGGTTGAGGCAGAGGTTGTTGCTTCAACCTTTGATGAGCCTGTGACTGCTCATGTTCGTATGGCAGAAATTGCCCTGGAACGCGCTAAACGCCTGGTAGAGTCAGGACATGATGTTGTTATCTTGATGGACTCGCTGACAAGGTTGGCGCGTGCTTATAACCTTGTTGTCAACCCCTCAGGCAGGACGCTTTCTGGTGGTTTGGATCCTTCAGCTCTTTATCCACCCAAGAATTTCTTTGGCGCAGCTCGAAATCTCGAAGAGGGCGGCTCTCTTTCAATTATTGCAACAGCCCTTGTGGATACAGGTTCTCGATTGGACGACGTTGTCTTTGAAGAATTCAAAGGAACAGGTAACATGGAACTCCATCTTTCAAGGCGGCTGCAAGAACGCAGGACCTTCCCTGCAATTGATATTGAGCGATCGTCCACACGTCGAGAAGATTTGCTGCTTGGTCCGGACATTCTCAAACGAGCCTGGTTGATGCGACGAATGTATTTGCAGATGATCAGCTCGCCGCCGCAAGGGGCCGGGATGGATACAGCCGTTGCAATGGAAGCTATTGTTCAACAAATTGCACGCACGAAGACCAATCTTGAATTTCTTGAAACACTCAACAGCGACTGATCGCAATATAAGATTCAGGTGACACTTTTGGATACAAAATCAGAAACAGTCAATCCATCAGAAGAAAAAAATAAAAACCTGCGGCTTTGGGGATCCTGGGCTGTGACAGCTTTGATTGTTGCAATTCTCGTCTCAATGCTTTACTGGCAGCCGATCTTAGCGCAGCAAATGGCGGAGATGAATGGCGAGACTGAAGCCATTTCAGTTGGTACGGTTTCAGATGCTTCTGCTGAAGCGCTGGCAAGTATGCCGTATTTTGAAGCAGAGGTAGAAGACGACCATTTGATCCGATATCCGGAACCGCGCACCATTGCACCCACACGTCCACGCAGCGAGCCTGTTAAGTATGTGGTTGACACCGGCGATGCCGTGTTCAGTATTGCTAATAAGTTCAATATCTCCCCTGAAACCCTTTTATGGTCAAACTACGACGTCCTAAAAGATGATCCGCACTCCATTTCCCCTGGTCAGGAATTAATTATCCCGCCAACCAACGGTATTCTTTACGAATGGCGGGAAGGGGATACCCTTGAAAATATTGCCAGGGATTTTCAAGCGAGTGTGGATGATATTCTGAATTGGTCTGGAAACAAATTGGATGTGACCAACCCTGAAATTGATGAAGGCGAATTGGTGATGATACCCAATGGTCAGCGAGAATTTCAGCAATGGGTTGTGCCAACTTATGCTGTAGGGCGCTCTGGCACCAATGCCTCTCTCCCTGGCGGTTGTACAGTGGACGGGCCCGGTTTGTGGGGCGGCGGCTTCTTTATCTGGCCTGCTGGTAATCATTACCTGTCCGGCAATGATTTCTGGTCCGGTCACCTGGCGATTGATATTGCTGCGGGTACCGGTGCACCAATATATGCATCAGATTCTGGTGTTGTGGTATTTTCTGGTTGGGACAGTAACGGATACGGTAATGTGATCATGATTGACCATCAGAATGGTTACCACACCCTGTATGCCCACCTTTCCTCAATGGTTGTTTCCTGCGGTTCTAATGCTGTGCAGGGACAGGTGATTGGTTATGCCGGCTCAACCGGAAACTCAACCGGTCCTCACCTGCACTTTGAGGTTCGATACCTGGGTGGATTCCTGAATCCGTGGACCGTATTACCTTGATGTGTGCTATAATTCAAAACGCAAAAGCTCCAGTAGCTCAAATGGATAGAGCAAGGCACTCCTAACGCCTAGGTTGGGGGTTCGAGTCCCTCCTGGAGCATCACAAAATCAAAAAAGCGCCCGTCGGGGCGCTTTTACTTTTAATTTTACAATTTTGTTTACCAATCATCATCCATGTCATCAAAATCGATGTTGAAATCAGCTTCTTCGTCTTCTTCAGGTTCTTTTCGAACCCATAAAATCAGCAGATCGCCATCTTCAGCATCGACGGTTCTGGCTGCAACAATCGGAACTTCCTTCTTCATACCGATGGGATCGCGGTACTCAAGGAACATGGTCGCTTTGTGTGCCCAGGCTTTGTGGCAGCGTTCGAGCAAAGCAGGTCCGTTGAAGGTTCGTAAGGTCGTTCTGGCGGTATCGTAAAGGTACGGACCTTCGCTCAGTCCTGCCGTCCAGCCGTTAATGCCCATAATGAAGTCCGTTTCAACGGAGTCGAAATTTGGGGTAGGGCCTTCAATGATTGTAATTTTGTTGTCCATATATCATTTACCTCGACTGCATATTACCACATTAGGAGACGCGAGACCAGATATATGAAGCGATTTTTGAGTGATTTTACGATTTATTAATGACTCTAGTGAAAAAACTCTAATTTCTGGGAAATAGCTAATCTGATTCCCCACAAATATATCGGATTTTACGCGTTTTATGGGATTGAAC
>LGHA01000027.1 GCA_001508595.1 Anaerolineaceae bacterium 46_22
GTTTTAAGTCCATAGCGCACGAAGCTCCCGCAGGGAGTTTGGGAGCGCGTCTCAATGGCATTGAGAATGCTCTAAATAAATGCTGTACCTTATACAGCAGACCTATTACTCCATAACCCCCTTTAGCTGGGGGAATTAAGAATGATTGATAGATCCAATTTACGAGGAAATGATAAAATGGTTATTTAAATTGTGAACTTTTTCTCGACCTCTTTCCAGGAAATAATATGAACATCAGCGTGATTTATTACTCAAAATTAGGACATTCAAAGAAAATTGCCCAGGCAATAGCCGATGAATTGGGGGTGAAAGCCCAGGATATTCGAGATAATCCTGAAATAAAAGACATAGAATCGCTCTACGTTGTAAGCGGGATCTATGGTGGCAAGAGCGCTCCAGACATGCTCGAATTTTTAAAAACTTTGGATGGTCAGCAAATTAAACAGGCTTACCTCTTAACTTCATCAGGCGGGAAAACAACCCGTGCAGCAGAATTGAGAGCAGTCCTGACCAAACTTGGCATCCCGGTCGCAGAGGAAGAATTCACCTGCCAGGGCGCGATTTTCCTTTTTGGCATGGGACACCCCAACAAAGCGGATATTCAAAATGCGATTCAATTTGTACAAAGCGTATCACAATAGAATAAATGAAAACTCTTTATAATAGACTTTAATCATTCATAAAAAACCTTGGGTAAAAGGCTTCTATGAAAACCAGATACAAAGTTGCTGCATTACACGAACATAAAGACTGTGCACATTTCACCCAGGAAGGTATGGAAGATGGCATCCGCAAAAATCCAGACCGACCCGTCAGCCTGATCAGCCTGGAAGCCAGGCAAGCTGTTGACCAGGCGGTCATGCGAGGTTTATGCTTTAAAAAATTCAAGGCAGACATCACCTTAGAATGCGAACAAATGCCAGATACAGATGCCGCCCTGGCCATTGGCGAGCTCAAACTTATCATCCTACCCGAGCGAAAGCGCTGCTGGCCGGAGTGCGAACTGTTGCAAAAGGACCTCCCCTGCCCCCTGATCGAGGGTGTGCGCTATGCCAGAGTGGAGACCCCCGGGAAGCTGTGCATAGGTGATATCCTCAAACCAGAAGAGAATAAGGATACGCCAGATTAAATCTTCTGCTATTGAAACGCCCTCATTAAATGTGCTACAATAATCACAATAAAAAAACATCAAGGCAGGAGTAGTAAACCATCCCCCAGCGAGTCGGGGCTCAATCGTGAAAGCCCGTCAGGTGGTACGGAACGCCAAAAAGGTTGAACTCGCCTTGCCAGCTCAATGCTTGAGCAGATGGCGCCGGTGAAAATAGTAAGCGGCGACGCCCACCGCACGTTATCGCGGCCCAAGCTGTCCGGTCTTGTTAGAGCACCGGGAAGCAGGGTGGTACCGCGGCGTTATCAACGTCGTCCCTGTTGGGATGGCGTTTTTTTGTTTAAGGATGGTGAGTGGTGAATAGTGCATGGTGAATGGGAAAACAAAGTCGATTTGATCGCTCAATGATATCGCCCGTTTTCCTTGCGGTACAATCACTACCGTTTGAAGAAAATAATGAATTATATGAGTTAATGGAGAAGAAATCATGACAGATCCAACCAGTATTCCAACCTATAAACCCGAGGTGATCGAACCTAAATGGCAGAAGCAGTGGGAAGATGATGGTCTTTATCACGCCGATATTGACCCGAATAAACCCAAATTCTATGCACTGACCATGCTGCCCTACCCTTCAGGCGACCTGCATATCGGTCACTGGTATGCCATGACGCCATCCGATGCACGTGCCCGCTTCAAGCGCTTACAGGGCTATAATGTCCTGTTCCCCATGGGCTTTGACGCATTCGGTCTCCCAGCAGAAAATGCTGCCATCCAGCGCGGCATCCATCCCCAGACATGGACCTTCCGCAATATCGACAATATGCGCCGGCAGCTCAAATCGATGGGCGCCATGTTCGACTGGCGGCGGGAAGCTATTTCGGCTGAACCCAGCTACTACAAATGGACCCAATGGTTCTTCATCAAGTTCTTCCAGAACGACCTGGCTTATCAAAAAGAAGCTCCCGTGGATTTTTGCCCCAATTGCAATACCACGCTGGCACGAGAACAAGTACAGGGTGAAGACCGCCACTGTGAACGCTGCGGCACACCCGTGATTAAAAAGAACCTGACACAGTGGTTCTTCCGCACCACGAATTATGCAGATGAACTGCTTGACTTCTCGGGTATGGATTGGCCGGAACAGGTCCAAACGCTGCAAACCAACTGGATTAACCGCTCGGAAGGCGCATCCGTGATCTTCAAAACAGAAACCGGCGATAACATTGAAGTTTTTACAACCCGCCCAGACACGCTCTGGGGGGCAACCTTTATGGTATTGGCACCTGAACATCCCCTGGTCCCAAAACTCACCTCAGAATCACAAGAAGAAGAGGTTGCCGCCTATCAAGATCAGGCAAAACGTATGGGTGATATCCAGCGAGAATCTGCCGAAAGAGAAAAAACGGGCGTTTTCACAGGCGCTTATGCGATCAATCCCGTCAATAACAAAAAGATTCCTGTCTGGATTGCAGATTATGTCATGATGGGCTATGGCACAGGGGCAATTATGGCTGTCCCCGCACACGATCAGCGTGACTTTGAATTTGCACGAAAATTTGACCTCCCCATTGAAGTGGTTATCCAGCCACCAGACATTGATCCCATTATTCCAGAGGAGATGGAAGGGGCAGTTCCTGCCAGCGGTGAAATGGTCAATTCAGGACCGCTGACCGGTACACCCGGCGATATTGCTTTCGATAAGGCTGCTCAGTACCTTGAAGAGCATGAGATTGGCAAGCGCGCCGTAAATTACCGCCTGCGTGATTGGTTGATCTCAAGGCAGCGATACTGGGGGGCGCCAATTCCGATCATCCATTGCCCAAAATGCGGTGCAGTGGCTGTACCTGAAGCAGATCTGCCAGTCAGGCTGCCTGAAGATGTCGAATGGCTGCCAACAGGTGAAAGCCCCCTCAAACTGCACCCAACATGGCGCCTCACTGAATGTCCCAAATGCGGCGGACAAGCCGAGCGAGAAACGGACACCATGGACACCTTCATGTGCTCAAGCTGGTACCACCTGCGCTACCTGAGCCCGGACTATGACGAATATCCCTTTGATCCCAAAGAATATGATTATTGGATGCCTGTGGACACCTATACCGGCGGCATCGAACATGCCACCATGCACCTGATCTATACCCGTTTTTTCCACAAAGCCTGCCGAGACCTGGGTATTACTAAAGGGAAGGAGCCCATGCTGCAATTGCGGAATCAGGGCATGGTCCTGGGCGAGGATAACGAAAAAATGTCCAAGAGCCGCGGCAACGTCATCTCCCCCGATGACCTGGTTGAGGCATACGGCGCTGACACCGTTCGAGCATATTTAATGTTCTTTGCACGCTGGGAATTGGGTGCCCCATGGAACAGCAGCGGCATCGAGGGCAGCATTCGCTGGCTGCGCAAGGTTTGGTACACCTTCCTGGAACCTGTCGAAAATGATCGACAGCCCACGGAAGAGGCTGTTAAGAACCTTCGCCGAAAAGTGCACCAAACACTACAATCTGTGACACGCGATTTTGAGACATTCAATTTCAACACGATCGTCTCTGGCTTGATGGAATTACTGAACGAGATGAATACAGCCAAAGCGCTTGGCGTTTTCTCAACCGAAGCCTGGAAAGAGGCTGAAAGTATTTACTTGCGCATGTTAGCACCGGTTTGTCCGCACATTGCTGAGGAGATCTGGTGTCAAACCGGCTATGAATATTCAATCCATAACCAGGCATGGCCTCAGGTGGATGTGGAAGCCACACATGAAGAAGAAATCACCCTGATCGTCCAGGTTAATGGCAAATTGCGCGATCGCCTGGTTGTGCCGGTAAATATTACTGAAGCACAGGCAAAACAAGCAGCGCTGGACAGTGAAAATGTGCAAAACTTCATTGAAGGCAAACAGCCGAGAAAGGTGATCTATGTGCCCGGACGGCTGGTGAACATCGTTGTGTAAAATACCGTATAATTCGAAAAAACCCATTTACAGAGACGTTGCGTTCAACGTCTCTGTGTTTTTATCTGCCTTGATGTTATGATTGAGAATGTTCAATAAGGAGGCTCAAATGCACTTTGCAGATCAAAATTGGATGCAAATTGAAGCTTATCTGGAAAAAGATGACCGTGTGATGCTCATCCTGGGTGCCTGTGAGCAGCATGGATACCTGAGTTTGCTCACCGATACCAAAATCCCTTTAGCCCTGGCGGAGGCTGCCAGTGACAAAACCGGTGTCATGATCGCACCGCCCCTCAACTTTGGATGTTCGCCTTATTTTCTTGATTACCCCGGCACGATAAGTTTACGTTTACACACTTATCTCAACCTTGTTGAAGACATCTTGCGATCCCTGTATGGTGCTGGCTTTCGAAGGATATTGATCCTTAACGGGCATGGCGGGAACACGCCGGTGCGCACACATTTGGTCCAGCTGGTCAATGAGCTGCCAGATTTACATTTACGCTGGTACGCCTGGTGGACCACCGATACCGTTGCAAAAATTGCAGAAAAATATCATCTCGACACCCAGCATGCTAACTGGATGGAAGCTTTTGACTTCACCCAGGTGGCGGCAATGCCCAAGGACAGCAAACCTATCCCCAATGCCGGCGAAGACGTCATGGGGAAAACTGCCACCCGCAAAACCTACGGCGACGGCGCCTTTGGCGGCGCTTATCAGGCTGACCCCAGCATAATGCAAGAGATGTTTGACGCTTGTCTGGGAGACATTCTGTATTTATTGAATTTTGATAAGGTACAGGATTGACAGCAATGACACAAAAGATAACAAGAATGACTTATTAAGGATAATTTAAAAGAGGACAAATGATTAACCTGACTGAGCTGCACGAATTTATTGTTTCTGCAAAAGCTGCAACTTATGTGGGAGACGGGAAAATGATCGAATCCTGTCGAAAAGGATCTCACGACTTATCTTTTGCAGATGGAAATTACCGCTACCTGGACAGCTATTTTGGCGGTGCAAATTTCATTGGTGAAGAGGTTGTCTATGAGAATGAGATGCCAGTGTGGGGAATGAATTATTATGGTCGAATTCTTAAACCACAAAAAATAACCGCAGCCCAAGCCGGTATGTTGATCAAAGCCAGTCTCTCCCAAATGTATGCTCTTGGACGATTTCTGGGCGGCTGGGAATACAAGCAAGATGACTTAACTTACCACGATACGTCCGATGGTAACCTTGAATGCTTTACCGGTCTTGAATGGATCGAAAAAGATGGCATTAAAGTCTATGAGCTTGAGTACCATGGTGGATTAATAATTTGATCTGCTCGTATTCAGCAAAAGTCTCAATTTACTGTTTTCAAAAAGCAAGCTTCTGAGATGATCAATAAGGTGTAAATAACCAGGCATTACCTTAACACGTCTGAATGTTATAATTTTTATAATCGAAAACAAAAATTTGAAAGGACAATCATGAATAATTGCCATCACGAAAAGAAAATCGTTGTCACCGACAAAGCACCCAGGGCTATTGGACCTTATTCAGCCGGCGTGTCGACCGGACACCTGGTTTTTACTGCCGGGCAGCTGGGCATGGATCCCGAAACCGGTGAACTTGTCCAAGGTGGTATTCAAGCACAAACCCGCCAGGCACTTAATAATCTCAAGGCTGTTTTGGAAGCTGCAGGCAGCAAGCTTGAATTGGTTGTGAAGACCACAGTTTTTCTTAAAGATATCACTGCGTTTGGTCTGATGAACGAGGTTTACGGCACCTTTTTTACTGAGAAATTCCCCGCCCGTTCCGCCTTCCAGGTAGCTGCCCTACCGAAAGGCGGAGATGTCGAGATTGAAGCTGTGGCGCTCCTACCCTGTGACTCTGAGGAATAATTATTTAACACAGATTTTTGTGACATCAGGAGAGTCAAAAAGAAACTGCCTAACCTGGAAGCCGGATGTTTTATGCTTACAATTACCCAAAGAAACCTTATTTTGGATTGGAAAAATGACTGGTAAAGTCTCAATTATTGTCCCCTGCTATAACGAGCGCGCCACCATCACATTGCTGCTGGATGCAATTTATGGACAAAGTTATCCTTTAAACCTAATGGAGCTTGTGATTGCGGATGGCAGCTCCGATGACGGCACGCCTGAGGTCATCAATGAATGGCATCAAAACCATCCGGACTTAAGGGTCAAAGTCATTGAAAACCCAAAGCGAATCATCTCAGCTGCCCTGAACACAGCCATTAAGGCATCAACCGGCGAAATCATCCTTCGGTTGGACGCGCATTCAAAACCCCATCCGGATTATGTCGAAAGATCCGTCGCTGGTTTGGAAAAAGGTTTGGGTGAAAATGTAGGCGGCGTATGGGACATACAGCCAGGGAGCGATCACTGGATATCCCGCAGCATTGCTGCAGCGGCAGGGCATCCCATCGGTGTGGGCGGTGCGCGCTATCGTTACACCGATAAGGCAGGGTACGTAGATACGGTCCCCTTTGGTGCTTTCAAACGCGAATTACTCGACAGGGTTGGCATGTTCGATGAAAGTTTACTGACCAATGAAGATTACGAGTTCAACACACGCATCCGACAAAGCGGCGGCAAGATCTGGCTTGACCCCGAAATCCGCTCGGTCTATTACGCCCGGAAAGATCTGAAAGCACTGGCTCGCCAATACTGGCGATACGGCTACTGGAAATGGCACATGCTGCGCCGCTACCCGGATACCCTGCGTCTGCGACAGGCTTTACCGCCCTTGTTTATCTTAACGTTGGCTTTGTTATTAGTGTTGTCTCCCTTTGTCCCACTGTCTTTTAATTACTTGTTGGTCGGTTTAATCAGTGTCTATATCCTGATCCTCCTCCTGGCAGGATTACAGCTTTCCATTAAACATAAGGATCCGGAACTCATCATGGGGGTTCCCCTGGCAATTGCATGCATGCACTTTGCATGGGGAAGCGGTTTCTTGTGGGGTGTCATTCACCCCCAAAATCAAAATAAAGGTTAAAATAGTGGCAATGGAAAATTCAACCAAGCCAAAACGTTGGCATTTACGCGCGTCTGAGCGTGTGGCAATCCTGCTAATTGGGGACTTCCTTGCCGCAATAATCGCTTTATTTCTGGCACTTTATTTTTGGGCTGCCGGGGACGCCTGGATGGAATTCTCACTGGAATTCATCGTCTCGCGACCGCCCTTCTGGTATTTTCTTCTGCCCTTCTTCTGGATCATTTTACTGCTGGAATTATATGATGTGCAGCGCGCCAGTAATACCCGTGAGACCTTCAAGGGCATCGGTTTAGCCCTTTTAATTTATGCGCTTATTTATTTGCTGATTTATTTCAGTTCAGAGCCAAATTCACTGCCTCGCCGCGGCGTTGCACTCTTCATTATTGCAGCAGCAGCATTAACACTGCTGTGGCGATTGGCATACATCCGTATGTTCACTGCTCCCCACCTCTTGCGTCGGGTCCTGATCATCGGTGCCGGCAATGCCGGTGAAACCATCGCAAAGGTCATTTCCAAACAATGGCCGCCGCCCTTCAACACCATCGGATTGATAGACGATGACCCCCAAAAACAAGGTGAAAAGGTTGGTAATTTAACTGTGGTAGGTGACAGCAGTCAATTGATTAGCCTGATCAAACAACATGAAATTACGGATATCATCCTTGCGATCAGCGGCCAGATGAAGGGTCGCATGTTCCAGTCAATTTTGTCTGCACAGGAAATGGGGGTCACATTAACCCCCATGCCAGAAGTTTACGAAGAGCTCCTCTCAAGGGTACCCATTTTTCTACTCGAAGCAGAATGGATTGTGCGTTCTTTTGTTGAAAAATCGCATACCAGTACCCTGTATCAACTTTCAAAAAGCCTGCTTGATTTTGCCGGCGGCTTGATTGGCACATTGGTCATGGGGGCATTTTTCCCACTCATCAGTCTTGGCATCATTCTCGAAACCGGTTTCCCCATATTTCTTACCCAAAATCGCCTGGGTCGCGGCGGACAACCCTATAAAATCATCAAATTTCGCACCATGGTCCGGGATGCCGAAAAATTCGGTGAAACCCGTATGACCGAAGAAAATGACGAACGGGTGACAAAATTCGGCTGGTTTTTGCGAAAAACCCACCTCGATGAACTGCCCCAGTTCATCAATGTATTTCGAGGTGAAATGAGCCTGGTCGGACCGCGTGCGGAAAGGCCCCAACTGGTCGAACAATTCCAAAAAGAACTGCCTTTTTATCGGGCACGTTTGCTTGTCAAACCTGGTATCACCGGGTGGGCGCAAATCAATTACGGCTATGCTGGCACCGTTGAAGAAACGGCTGTCAAATTAGAATACGATTTATACTACATCGAACATCGCAATCTTTTAATGGACATCTCTATCATCCTGCGGACCATCTGGCAGGTGCTGGGATTCAAAGGTCAATAACCCCTAAGGCAAATCTTCCATGAACTTTTTAGGAAAGAAAATTCGCAATCGCTATTTGTTAATGGGGGATATTTTCCTGAGCGCTGTTTCTGTTTTAGCCAGCTACATGATTCGGCTGGAGCTTGTCGCGATATTCCCTACATACCAGGTGTCTTTACTGTGGATGCTGGGGATCGCAATCGTCATCAAACCCCTGGTTTATTATTTCTTTGGTATTTACCGTCGATTGTGGCGCTATGCCAGCATTCGCGAATTAGTATTGATTCTCGCCTCTGTTTCCACTGCATCCATGATCGTGGGCAGCGCGATGATGGGCTTGTATGGCACAAGGTTCTTTATTGGCTTTCCGCGCTCTGTCATCATCATCGATTGGCTTTTAACGCTGATCTTTATAGGTGGTTTTCGCTTCATCTTCCGCTGGATTGCAGAGAGTTCTTCAGCAGCGGCCAACAATTCATTGCTTCACTCCCTTCATAGAAAATGGGTGCTGGTCGTTGGTGCCGGCGATGCAGGCGCCATGGTGGTCCGGGAATTGCTAAAAAATCCACAGCTAAACATGAAGCCCATCGGCTTTCTTGACGACGACCCCGAAAAACAGAACAGCAAAATCCACGGCGTTCCGGTTCTAGCGCCAATTGACGATATCGAGCGCGTTTTTAAGACCCGTCATGTGGACGAAGTCATAATAGCTATTCCCAGTGCTTCAGGAGAAGTGCTGCGAAAAATCACAACCAAATGCCGTCAACGCAACATCCCATTTCGCACCATGCCGGGACTTTACGAACTGATTGGCGGCTCAGTCAGCGTCAGCCGATTGCGCGAAGTGGATATCTCCGACTTACTCAGGCGAGAACCTGTAAAAATGGACATTGAAGCCCTGGGTAAAGTGCTGGAAGACAAAGTGATCATGGTCACCGGCGCAGGCGGTTCAATCGGGAGCGAACTCTGCCGTCAAATTGCAAGGCTGCACCCAAAACGCATTCTCCTGCTCGGGCACGGCGAAAACAGCATTTTTAGCGTGATCACTTCCCTGAAAGAACGCTATCCGCACCTGGACCTGGTACCCCTGATTGCTGATGTGCGTGATTTCCCCCGGCTTACCATCCTTTTTGATCGCTGGCAGCCGCAAGTTGTCTTTCACACAGCAGCGCATAAACACGTCCCGCTGATGGAAAGCAATATCGAAGAAGCAGTCACCAATAACATCCTTGGCACGGATAACATTGTAATATCCTCGCTTGAACACGAAGTCCAGCGCCTGGTGATGATCTCCACTGACAAAGCGATTCGACCGGTGAACATCATGGGCGCCACAAAGCGCATTGCTGAAATGCTCGTCCTGGATGCCGCCCATCAATTCGAGCGCGCTTTCACGGTTGTACGGTTTGGCAACGTTCTTGGCAGTCGCGGCAGTGTGGTCCCACGCTTTAAGCGGCAAATTGAAGCTGGTGGACCGGTCACAGTAACCCACCCTGAAATGAAACGTTATTTTATGACCATCCCTGAGGCTGTTCATCTTGTTTTGCAGGCATCGACCTTGAGCAAAGGCGGAGAAAATTACATTCTTGACATGGGTCAACCCGTTAAGATTCTTGACCTGGCAGAGGATTTGATTCGCCTTTCAGGGCTTGAGCCTGGCAAGGATATTGAAATTGTCTTCTCCGGCATCCGACCGGGTGAAAAACTCAACGAAGATTTATGGGATAAGGGCTTTGCTTATTCTCCAACCACACACCCCGATATTCACCAGGTGGATACAGAAGAAGTGCTGTCCTCAGAAGAATTAAGAGACCTGGTTGATACATTAATCGGTTATGCACGTGAGGGTAAACCAGAAAAGATCCGCGCGCTTCTGAGTGACATCATCCCTGGCGCGTCCATCCTTCAGCAAGAAACTGACCTCGATATGGTAGAATGACGTCTCATGCGTCAATAAAGGGGAAAAAACATAATATGACCTATCGGTCACATTATGAATTCTAAGGAGAATATGGATTTTTTATCACCCCAAGCCTGGGATCAATTTATCAACGAGCATCCAGAAGCGCACATCCTTCAAACTTCCCCCTGGGGTGCGTTAAAATCTGACTTTGGCTGGACGCCGCGTTTTTTCCGCGAGGGAAACCTTGGCGCAATGGTGCTTTTCCGGCATCTGCCATTCGGACTGAGCATTGC
>LGHA01000198.1 GCA_001508595.1 Anaerolineaceae bacterium 46_22
GTTTTCTTAGAGAATTCTTATTATTTCAAGAGCGGGAACCACCCCTGCTGCACATCAGAGGCAGTATTGCAAGGGAATTAGGACGAAGCAGTCTTACGTGATGTTCGGCGAGCCTTTTCGTCCAGGATGGCTTTTTGGTGGGCAGAGAGCGAGGCTTGCAGCTGACCAATCGCGATGGGGTCATAGACATAAGCATGGCAAACATCGCAACGCCACACAGGAAAATCCGGCACGCTAAGCAGTTTTCCGCTGATAATGGCAGTATACGTGATAGAGCTTTGCTGGATACGTCCAACGTAGCAATGGGGGCAGGTTTGCGGGTCCGCGGGTAATTTTGGTTTCATAATTGCTGATTATACGCCGATTTGAAAATGAGTTAATTCTATAAGTACTGATTTAGCAGGCTTGCTAATGAGCAGCCTGCACCAAATCCGGAATTACCAGTGATCCAATCACATCGAATGGGTAATAAATGAAAACAGCCTTGCCCACAACGTCGTCCATATCGACAAAGCCCCATTGATGCGAATCAGAAGAGTTATTCCTGTTATCGCCTAAGACAAATAAGCTCCCTTCCGGCACGACCCATGTACCGCTATAAGCGGGAAATGCCGCAATATATGGTTCACTCAGGGCAATGCCGTTTACGTAAACTGTACCATTCTCAATGTTGACCTCGTCGCCCGGAAGCCCGATGACACGTTTGATGTAATCTTCGTTTTTATCACCCATATAGTGAAAGACGACGATATCACCATGCTGCGGCTCGCCTAATTTATATGCCAATTTATTGACAATCAAAAGGTAACCTGGTTGAAGCGTCGGCTCCATGCTAATGTTCTCCACACGCACGCGCGAGGTAACGGCGTTGATCGCCAGGAACAGCAGCAATGCCATTAGGATTGTTTCAAGCGTATCCAGCCAAAAATTGGTGCGTGATGGCTTCTTCTTAACTTCCGGTTCCTCGGGCTGCGGGGAAATTTGGGTTGTAAATTGGTCCAATTGTATTAACCATTCCTTCTAAGTGATATATGCGTATTATAAACTGAAATTTTAGGGCTTACTTGGCTTGTTCACGCTTGCGCTGCTTGAGGACCAACCGAATGGGTGTTCCTAAAAATGGGTATTCTTTGCGGATTTGGTTTTCGATATAGCGCATGTAGGTAAAGTGAGCTAAACGTACGTCGTTGCAATACAACATAAAAGTCGGTGGGTCAGAGCGCACCTGAGTGCCATAATAAATGCGGAAAATTTTACCGGAGGCAGACGGTGGCTGATGCATATCCTGTGCGTTTTGCAGGATACGGTTGAGTTGCGAAGTAGGCAGATGCACATGGCGTTCTTCGTAGACGCGTAAAACCAACGGGAGGATTTGGTTCACCCGTTTTCCACTTAGCGCGGAGATAAACACGACCGGTACATAAGGTAAGAAGTTTAACTCTTGGCGGATGCGCTGTTCATATTCAGCCATTGTATTTTGATCTTTTTCTATTAAATCCCATTTATTTGCCACTAGAATCACGGATTTCATTGCATCTAAGATATAACCGGCAATGTGCGTATCTTGTGCGGTGATACCGGCAGCCACATCGATAACCAATAAGGCGACGTCGCAGCGCTCGATAGCCTGAAAGGAGCGCAGCACCGAATATTTCTCCACCCCAGGCTCGATGGCCCCGCGTTTGCGGATGCCGGCAGTATCAATAAGCGTGATTTGCTTGCCTTCAAATTCAATAGGCGTATCGATAGCATCTCGCGTCGTGCCGGGAATGGCACTAACGATTGAGCGCTCCTGCCCGACTAAATTATTAAGCAGGCTGGATTTGCCCGCATTTTGTTTGCCTACAATGGCAACTTTGATGCTTGTGTCTTCCTCTTCCTCTTGGGGAACTGGTGGAAAATGCGCTACCACCGCATCCAACAGGTCACCGGTGCCTGTGCCATGAATAGAAGAAATTGAGAAGGGCTCTCCTAATCCTAGAGAATAGAAATCGAATGCACTCAGGCGTGCAGCGGCACTATCAGCTTTATTGGCTACCAAAATAACCGGCGGGAAGGGCTTACCATCCTTTACAGTTTGTCTGCGGCGCAAAAGTTGTGCCAATTCGCGGTCTGCTTCGGTCACGCCTTGTTGGGCATCCACGAGGAAGAGGATCACGTCCGCTTCCTGCATTGCTATTTCCGTCTGGGCGCGAATTTCGGTCATAAAATCTGCTGATCCAATGGAAAGTGGTTCTTGATTGCGCAGGGCAGTTGGGTCCAAGCCGCCAGTATCAACGATGAAGAAATCCTGCCCTGCCCAATCGGCTTCTGAAATAAGGCGGTCCCGTGTGGTTCCAGGGATTTCATCGGTGATGGCTAACCGTTCCCCTACCAGGCGGTTGAATAAGGTACTCTTGCCTACGTTTGGCCTTCCGACCAGCACTACAACTGGTTTTCTCATTAATTCTTAAATCGCTTTCTCATTAAATCAGGTAATTGTTACCGCGAGAG
>LGHA01000028.1 GCA_001508595.1 Anaerolineaceae bacterium 46_22
CCGCATGCCAGCATGATGGTATCTTTCCCAGCAGCATGACGCAATGCTTCTAAGCCGGAGCGCAAGACCTGGGCGCGCGTTTTTGTTGGGTTCTGATATTGACCCTTGAGCGCTGCCGCATAAAGAAAATCCAGTTTCAGATACTCAAATCCCCATTCTTTAACGGCTGTTCTGATCACATCACAAGCGTAATCTAGGGCTGCAGGGTGAGTTAAGTCCAGGGCATAGGTGAAGGTATTCCACACAAAACCAGCAGATACCAGTTTCCCATTTTTATCGCGGAGGAGCCATTCGGGGTGATCTTTTACCAGTTTTGCTTTTGGATGAACGATGAAGGGCGCCAACCAGAGCCCCGGGATCAGGTCTGCCTTTGATGCTTTTGTTGCTAAGGGCTTAACACCCTCAGGAAATCCGGGGACAAAGTCAAACCAATCTCCCGGATAGGTTTCAAAACCGTCATCGATCTGTAACAAGGGTAGGGGAACCCGGTCTTTCAGGATAAGTACTGATGTTAAGTTTGCTTCAATATCTTCCTGTGTGATATTTTGGTAAAAATGGTACCAGGAACACCATCCAACCGGCACAGAAATTTCGGCTTGGATTTTGTGCGCTTTTACAACGGTGTTGAGATAGGGTCTTATGGGCTTATGGTCATTGAGATCTACAAAGCTCAGGCAAGCCCAATCCGTCCGTATGCTTTCGCCGGGGTCCAGCCGGGCATGATCGCCATTTGCCCACATTCTCAGACTTGGGTTAGGTGATAATCTGGTTTCGAGGCTGCCAAAATGCATTTTTTGGGAGATGAAACCAGCAAGCAGACCGATTTTCTGTGTGTTTTCACATAGAAGTCCAAACATATCTCCCGAAAAATGGTCTCCGTCCTTGTGACGTGGCGTATCCGGATTGAAAATTTGTGGGTTTTGGAATCTGCCAATCAATGTTGTGTGCTGTTTATCCCCCCGGTGGAATGTCCCGGTTTTTGACCAGGACTGCCAGCCATTGCTGTAGAAGGTTAAGTCCGGTTTTCTTGATTTTCCGAGGCTCAGGCTGCCTTCCTTGATCTTGAGTGGGACAAGCTGGTCTATGAAAATTGGCTGACTGCCGTGATTAATCATCTTAAGCTGGAAAAAAGCCATACCCTCCTTCTGCTCAAGACCGACCCGAATGTTCACTTCCACATTTCTAAATTCGGTTTCAAGCCTCAAGTTTTCCATTTCAAGGATTCCAAACCCCATATCGATCGCTTCAAGGTGTTCAATTTTCGAAATTGACCAGAAATCTTCGATTAATTCCGTATCCTCACCTTTACAATGACATTGTATTTCAAAGCTGCTTTTTAGCCAGGTTTCAGGAAAAATTTTTGAACGAAGTTCGAAGGTGGCAAATTTTTCGGAAAAGTTTAAAGCGAGGAATTCATTTTCCATTTTCATAAGACGTCCTCACCCAAGAGCGAAGAAAGATCAGATCGTGAAATGGAGCCCTCTCTCAGCAGTCTTATTGGTTTTGAGCTAATATCAACAACCGTGGAGGGTATGGCGCCAGGTGTTTCTCCGCCATCAATTAAGAGGTCAATTCGACCGCCAAGCTGACTGAGGACGTCAAGACCTGTCCTTGGGTTGGCATCGCCAGAGATGTTTGCGGAACTTGTGGCGAGCGGACCCGTATGCCTCATCAGTTTGATTGCAAATTCATGATTGGGCATTCGGATGCCAATGGTTGGGTATTGGGACAATTCACCAGGAAGATCAGGGTTTTTTGGCAGGATCAGTGTAAGGGGTCCCGGCCAGAAGTTTTGAGCTAATATCTTTGCGGTTTCATTTATTTCAGATGCAAGGCTCTCCAATTGTTGAAGGTCACCAATCAATATGGGGATCGCCTTTTCCATGGATCGTTCTTTGATTGCATAGATGCGATTGATTGCTTGAGGGTTAAAAGGATCCACTGCCAATCCGTAAACCGTATCGGTTGGGAAGGCAATTGTTCCACCGGATTTGATTATTTCGAAAGCGATTGATACTGCCTGAGGGTCTTGTGTGGTCAGGATTCTTGTGTGGGTCATGGTTCGCTCCCCGGAAAGGTATTGTGTACCCCAATTCTAACCGCATTTCAGGCTGTTTAAGAGAGCAGGATTTGAAGAACCCGATCGTGCCCTGCCAGGTCCTGGATCAGATGATGTTTTGCGCCAGGAAAGGTCAGATGAGCAATTTCAAGCGCTTGCGTTCCAAGAGAGGATTCAATTTCAAGCAGTATGCAAGCGCCGGGCGCTAGTCTTGATTTTGCCTGAAAAAGCAGTTTTTCGATGCTTTCCAATCCGGATGCGCCGCCATCTAATGCCAGCCTGGGTTCCCACCTGGCAACGGGTAATTTTTCCATTTTTTGACTGGGTATGTAAGGGAGATTTGCACAAATTAAATCAAATCTACCTCTAAAAGGTGATAGAAGATCTGATTGGACAAACATAATTCGGCTTTGTTGATGGTTTTTTGCATTTTCCTTTGCCACAGCCAGGGCAGCGTTTGAGATATCGAGGGCATATACAGATGCATGATTTAAACTCGCAGCCAGGCTGATGGCAATAATCCCTGAACCGGTGCCAACATCCACAATCGTGAGGGAGTCCTTTTCCTGACCAAATGCTATTGCCTTTTCAACCAATAATTCGGTTTCTGGGCGTGGAATGAGCACATCCGGTGTGACTTTAAATGTGCGGTTGAAAAATGCCCATGATCCGAGGATATAAGGTAAAGGAACACCCTGCAAATATTTTGTCATGTAATTTTGCAGGGTGTTGATTTCTTTGTCCTGGAGTTCATAATCGCCATGCGCGAGAATCCAGGTTTTTGTTTTTTTGAGAGCATGGGCTGCCAAAACCAGGCTGGTGTTCTCGGCGTTTTCATCTTCAGTTAAAGCCAGCCTATCCTGAATTTCGCGCCTGAATGCTAAAAGCTTGATAGCTTTACTCCTCAATCAGGGATAATTTCTCGGATTCGTCCACCAGGGTCAGTTCGTCGATAAATTCATCGATATCGCCATCCAGGACGCCGCTGAGGTTATAGGACGAGACATTAACCCTGTGATCCGTAACACGGTTTTGAGGGAAGTTATACGTACGGATTTTTTCAGAACGTTCACCTGTGCCAATTTGCAGCCGTCGAGTGGCAACTTCCTCAGCTATCTTTTTCTGTTCTTCCATCTCAAAAAGACGTGCTTTGAGGATGCTCATCGCGCGCATTTTGTTTTGCAGCTGCGATCGTTCATCCTGGCAGGCGACAACCATACCCGTTGGGTGATGGGTGATGCGGATCGCCGTTGAATTCTTCTGGACGTTCTGCCCGCCGGCACCTGCAGATTTATAAACATCGATGCTGATATCAGAGCTAGGAATTTCAATTTCCACGTCGTCGACCTCTGCCAAAACGGCAACGGTTATGGTCGATGTGTGAATTCTACCCTGGGACTCTGTTTCCGGCACGCGTTGAACGCGGTGTACACCGGATTCATATTTCAAGCGAGAATAAGCACCCTGTCCCTTGATCATAAAGCTGACCTCTTTGATGCCGCCCATCCCGGTTTCATGAATAGAAAGTATCTCGGTTTTCCAGTTCTGGCGTTCGGCATAGCGTGTGTACATTCTAAAGAGATCTGCGGCAAACAACGCAGCCTCATCTCCCCCGGTGCCCGCCCGGATCTCCATGATGACATTTCTTTTGTCTCGCGGGTCCTTTGGGACCAGCATGCTTTTTAGTTGTTCCTCAAGTTTTTCGCGATTTGCTTGCAGGGCTTCCATTTCCATTTCAGCCATTGCACGCATCTCTTCGTCGTCAGCATCGAGCAGTGGTTCAGTTTCCTCGATCTTTTCGAGGGTGTCTTTGTATGCCTGGGCTTTTTTAACGACGGATTCAAGATCAGCACGTTCTTTAGATAGCTCAATCGCCGTGGTATAATCTTCACCCACGGTAGTCAATTGATGTTCTATTTCGTTGTATCTATCGAGTATTCCCAGTAATTTATCTAACATTTTTCTGTATAACTCACACGTTCCTTTTGAATTTTAACATCGGGATTATACCACCAAAGGGGTGGTTGTGTTTTCGTATAGGTGAATGTCTTGTGTGATTTTACCTCGAATTTTCTCACATGCTGACGATCGAAAGGTCTTGGGGTATACTATTTCCTGCGTGAAAATTATGAGCGAAAAGAAAACAAAAGTTTACTGTACCTACCAGGATGCGCCTGAACATTATTATAAAGGTCATCCTGAGTCCCCAAAGCGGCTTCTGTCTTTGAGGGGATGGCTGCAAGAGTCGCCTTATCCAGAGATTGAATGGTTGGATTTCTCTCCTGCTTCTGAAGCGGATCTTTTGTTGATTCACCATAAAGAACTTTTAGAGGAATTAAAATTAGAATGTCGCCATGGCGCGCATGAATTTGAACCTGCACCAACCTATGTTACGAAGGGTAGTTATCAGGCAGCATTGGGAGCTGTCGGCGCAACTTTAAAACTCAGCAGGAAGATTATTAGAGATGGGCAAGGTTTTGGATTCGCTATTGTACGCCCTCCCGGGCATCATGCAGAACCCGGGCAGGCGATGGGCTTTTGCCTGTTGAATAATGTTGCGATTGCCGCTGCTGATGCTGTTGCTAGTGGCATTGGGAAAGCAGCCATCATCGATTTTGATGCGCATCATGGCAACGGCATTCAGGCCGCCTTTTTGCAAACCCCTCAAATTGGATATTTTTCAACCCAGGAGAAAGATAGTTACCCGGGAACGGGGCGTTTAGAATCCTCCCAGCAGGGGAGAGGGCGAATTATCAACATCCCATTACCAGCATTTTCTGGAAATGATGTCTTTTTCAGGGTATTTGATGAAATCCTTGACCCATGGATAGCTCGTTTTGAGCCCGAGATTTTGTTTGTATCAGCGGGTTATGATGGCCATTTCTCTGACCCATTAACGACATTAACCCTGGATACAAATGGGTATTACCAGATCACCCAGTGCCTTGTCGATCTTGCAGAAACATATTGCGAAGGCAGGATGATTTTTGTCCTGGAAGGTGGGTATGATCCAGTGGCGTTAAAAGATAATATCCAGGCAAGCCTGGCTGCTTTGACAGGCAACCTACAATATGAAGATCATTATGGCGAAGCGCCAAATGTTTCCCCTAGCATCGACACCCTTATTGAAGATATTAAGAAGATACATCAATTATTGGAGAAATAAATTGTTAGAACTGTTTTTTATCAGACATGGACAATCAACAAATAACGTCCTGATGGATCAGGATCGTGAAAATTACCTCTATAATCGTGAGGTTGATCCGGATCTAACAGAAAATGGTTTTGAGCAAACCGAATTAGCTGCAGAATATCTAAATCGACCTCATCAGAATAATGGGTTTGATCCCCAGAACCGTGATGGATTTGGCTTAACACATTTATACTGCAGCTTAATGATCCGTGCAGTGAAAACCGGCACGGCAATTTCACAGAAAACCGGCTTACCCCTGGTCGCCATGCCAGAAGTTCATGAGACAGGCGGCATGTTCTACGCAGAACGGGGTGAAGAAGAACCGAAATTAATTGGCCAACCCGGGCCGGGTAAATCATATTTCAATAGAGAATTCCCCGATCTAATTCTCCCGGAGGATCTCTCAGAGGAGGGGTGGTGGAATCGTGAGAAAGAACCACGGGAAGAATACCTGGATCGGGCGCAATCCGTCATTGATCGTTTGGTCCGGGGCCATGCCGGGAAGAATCACAGGGTGGGGGTTGTGATGCACGGCGGTATTTTTGCACGAATGCTGACGGTTTTATTTCAGATTCAGACTCCAAAATACTGGTTCTTGATGAATAACTGCGGCATCAGCCGTGTTGAGATCAGCGACGACGGCCGCCCCATGTTGATATACATGAACAAGGTTGATTTCTTGCCTGATCACCTTGTCACCTGATTCTGGTGAAGTCATTTTGTTAGAAAAAACATTACCTATGAAAGCGATCGATTTCCGTTCGGCAACAGCCTCAGATGCAAAAATGGCAGGCCAGATATTATTTGAGTCCTTTCCGAGAAAAGCTTCCTTTCTGATAGGTTTGGGAAATGAGGATCGAGCCAGGAAAATCCTTTCGGATATCTTTCCTCTGCCGGGGCATCGACTAAGTTATGAGTTTGCCAGAATAGCCATGATCGAAGGTCGTACAGTGGGTTTGGTGATTGCTTTCCCCGGGAAAATGCTGAATAAGCTAAATCGCCACCTGGTTAAACGAATACTCAAGTATTATTCCTTTCGCGGCAAGCTGGCATTTTTCCTCAGGGTCTGGCCGCTTGTTTTTCTCAAAGAATCAGCCCGAGATGAATTTTTCCTTAGCAGCCTGGCGGTTCGAAACAAGCATCGTGGGCAAGAGGTAGGTGAAGCCTTACTGACGCATGTTGAAACCCGTGCAGCGAAAGCTGGTTTTTCGAAAATAGCCCTGGTTGTTGACATCGACGACCAGGATGCAAAAGAAATTTATGATCAAAACGGGTATGGGGTGAAGACGATGAACCTGGAATCCAACGCACGAGTCCCTTATTTGGGACCGGGCTACCAGAGGCGAGTGAAGGAAATATCTTTGTGACTTCTGATCAATTTGGGGATATTCCAGAAAATGTGAAAAAAGTCCTTACAGTCTTAATCGGATTTGGTTATCGATATGATCTAAGATTTTTCGATCAAGGCGCTCATCATGCCCATCAGGCAGCCAAATTGTTAAAATGTCCACTTGGCGCTGTGGTGAAATCTCTTGTCTTAATAATTGAAGGCAAATCTGAATTTGTCCTTGTCCTGGCTTCAGGTCAGAATCGCGTTGATATCAAATCAGTGTCAAATGTCATTGGTGGGAAGGTTTTTCCAGCAAAACCAGAAAGTGTTTTGATTATGACTGGTTTCCCGGTGGGGGCTGTGCCTCCTTTTGGGGTTGAGGGTGATCCCACGGTCATCATTGATGCAGATTTATTATCCTTTCAGGATGTTTGGGCTGCTGCTGGATCCGAAAATTATTTGATGGGGTTTGAATCCAGCTGGTTACCTCAGTTAGCTAAGGGAAGTGTTTTCAACATCAAAGAAGCTTAATCGCAGAAGTTGATATGATGATTGTTGTTATTGTCTTGTATAATGTGAGTAGAAAATATTAAAAATTAAGTTGATAGTGAATGGTTCATCTAAAGCATAAGAAGGGTTATAAGAAATAATGTCCGTTTTAGGTAATGTCTTGATCATTCTGGTTCTATTCTTTTTTAACGCGATCTTTGCGATGTACGAAATCGCCATGGTTGCAGCAAGGAAGACACGTCTGGAACAACGCGTTGAGGAGGGGAAAAAGGGTGCTGGTGACGCATTATTTTTATTAAGTGATCCAAACCAGCAGTATCTATCCACGGTCCAAGTCATGATCACTTTGATTGACACCCTGGCAGGCGGTATCGGCGGTGCCCGTTTATCAGGCCCCATGGCAGAACAGCTTGTTAAAATCTCATGGCTTGCACCTCAGGCTGATTTGATTGCATTGATATTCGTGGTTATTATCATCACCTATTTTTCCATTGTCCTTGGTGAATTGATACCTAAAAGGTTGGCAGTCAGCAAACCAGAGAATGTTGTAACGCAGTTATCTCCTGCCATAAGATTTCTCACAAAAGTTTTCAGACCCCTGACAAAATTATTGAGTGTTTCTACGAATTTTGGATTAAAAATCTTGCGGATCAATACGGATGCGGGTCCTTCGATCACGGAAGAAGAGATCAGGAGCTATATTGAGGAGGGTCGGGATATTGGTTTGATCGAAGAAGCTGAACGAGATATGGTTTCAGGGATCTTTCGCCTGGGTGACCGTCGTGTGGAAGCATTAATGACACCTCGCATGGAAATGGCCTGGATAGACATCAACGCCTTGAGTGATCAGATTTGGGAACAAATTACTCAAACCCCGCACTCCCGGATCCCGGTTGCCGATGGTGATCTGGATAAAGTCCTTGGATATGTACAGATACGAAATTTATTGGATGTCAGGCCAGAGGATGCTGATTTTGATTTACGTGAATTTATTGAAGAGCCTATCTATTTGCCCGAGAATATGGCTGCGCTTAAGGCATTAGAAAACTTCCAGAGCAGTGGGGTCCACCTGGCGATGGTCGTTGATGAATATGGTGGGATAACCGGCATGGTTACTGATTATGATATTCTTGAGGCAATTGTGGGTGAAATTCCAGAGGATAGTGAAGATAAGGATTATCTTGCGGTTCAACGGGAAGACGGCTCATGGTTGTTTGATGGACTGATCGTCATTGATCAGCTAAAGGAAATATTGGATATTTCTGAGATGCCTGGAGAGGATCGTTCGGCTTACCAAACCTTGAGCGGTTTTGTGATGAGCCAGTTGGGGCGCATTCCTAAGACAGGTGCGAAGTTTATATGTGTGGGTTATGAATTTGAGGTTGTGGACATGGACGGCAGGCGGGTTGACCGTGTACTGGTCACTAAAGTGGAAAAATAGTCCTGACTCTAATTAATTTAATTAAACCCCTTCGCAATTGTTAGAAGGGGCTTGTTATTGGCAAAATTATTGTATTTAGTTTTAAACCCTCATCATAATAGCGGATTGATGAGTGATATTGTCTGAAATTATTCAGATGCATCCAGGATATTCAACAGCCTTGTCAGGATTTCTTTTACGGTAGCTGCTTTTACCGCATTTCGTTCACCCTTAAAATGGCATTCAAATGCTTGAGTCTCGTTTTGATAATGAATCCCGATCCAGACCAAACCGACGGGTTTTTCTAGTGTCCCACCTGAAGGTCCAGCAATGCCGGTTGTGGAAATCCCAATGGATGTGTTGAATTTTTCGGAGATTCCTTTTGCCATTTCGATAGCGGTTTGCTCACTGACAGCACCAAAACCGATCAAAGTATTTTCAGACACGCCGAGGAACAGTTCTTTGATGTGGTTGCTGTAAGCAATAACCCCACCGATGAAGTAACCGGATGAACCGGAAACACCCGTCAAGATGTGGCTCAGCAGGCCGCCTGTGCAGGATTCCGCGGTGGCAATGCTTAATCCCCGCTCATTAAGAAGGTAACCAAGGCGAGATGATAACCTTAATAGATCGCGTTGAGATGTTTTGCTCATATTTTTTCCGGATCCTGGTGTTTTTGGCCTTTACCCAATTCTTGTGAACGGGTAAAAGCTGCCCAAATAGCTCGAGAGATTGCGGTTCGAAATCCCATCTTTTCAAGATAATAAATTGCAGTTGCAGAGGTGCCGCCAGGTGAGGTGACCTGGTTGCGCAAGCGCGCCGGGTGTTTTGTGTTTTCGTTATAATAGGCAATCGATCCTTTAATAGTTTGTACGACCATTTTTTCAGCAATTCGCCTTGGCAAGCCGAGGTGAACGCCGGCGTCGATCATCGCTTCTAAAAAGAGAAAGATGTAAGCGGGGCCGGTGCCGGAAACGGCTGTAGCCATGTCGATATAAGTTTCTTCTTCCACATAGATCTCTTGTCCTAAAGCCCTTAATATTTCCTGTGCAATGTTGTGCTGTTCCGGGGAGGTTTGCGGGCTTTGAGTCCACACGGTCATACCCTCACCAACCTGTGCTGGTGTGTTGGGCATGGTGCGCATGACAACGGGATGGTTCAAGCCTTTGGTCAGGGCGTCCATAGTAGCGCCTGCCACGATCGAGATCACGAGCCCGTTTTCAGGGATCTGGTCTTTGAGATCTGCCAGCACCTCGGTCAATTTTTGTGGCTTGATACATAGAATGATCACATCCGCATCCTGAACAGCGGCGGCATTATCGAGATTGGTTTGGATATGGTACCGGGTTTCAAGCTCCTGCAATCTTTCTAAGCGCGGACCGGCTGCAACAATATTCGATGCATTGACAACATCATGTTTAATTAATCGGCTGATGATTGCCTCTGCCATTACCCCGGGACCAATGAGTGTAAATTTTTTGTTATTTGCCATTGTCGCTCCTCTTGAATTAGTCTGATGACCAGCGAGTGTATAGAGAATGGGAAAGGATGTGCCCTCCGCTGCTGTCGACGGTTACCAGCTCGCCGCTGGTCACAATGCCGCCGAAAGATTTGACGATCTCCTGCACAGCTTGGTGCGGTACAAGGGCTGAAGCCTGGATTGCGTAGGAGGTTAGACAGATGAATTTTGGCTGGGATGACAGAACCCGACGGCATTGGTCCAATAAATCCGAAATATCCTCAAAATAAGACCAGACTTTACCGCTGGGACCCCGACCAAATTTCGGTGGATCGAGAATGATCCCATCATAAAATGATTTGCGTTTAATTTCACGTCTGAGGTATTTCCTGGCATCTTCCACCAACCAGCGCACCGGTGCCTTGCTCAAGCCTGAGAGATCCATGTTTCGGCTTGCCCAGGCGACAGCATGCTTTGAAGCATCAACGTGGGTGACTTCTGCACCTGCCCTGGCTGCTGCAGCGGTCGCCATCCCTGTGTACCCAAAAAGGTTTAACACGCGTAAGGTTTTCTTTGCACCTGTAATTTGGGACTCGATCCAATCCCAATGGCTGGCTTGTTCTGGGAAAACCCCGATATGGCGAGATTTTGATAAGCGAATCTC
>LGHA01000029.1 GCA_001508595.1 Anaerolineaceae bacterium 46_22
GTCACAATCTCCACCCACATCCCTGGCTCACCGGTAGGGGATTCTGGCAATTCTAAAAGCGGCTCCTGAGGAATGTGTCTTGATTTCTGGACGTACTCGCCATAAATATAGCCTGCTTCGGTTTCAACCCATCGTTGGTTTATCCGAATCGGGTCAAGCTGCTTTGCGATAACTTCCTTTTTCCACTCGAAGACATCATCCCGCCACGCAGTACCGACCTCTGGGGCATCCCAGTATGGCTCACTCTTTATTGGAAAATGCGCACCTGGATCCCCGGAACAAATCCGTCCCAAGGTTTTATTCAAAGGAAATTCAGGTTGTACAAGCTGCGGATTTCTTAATAAACCGCTTTCAGCAAATACTCGATCCAATGAATTTCTACTTAAAGCCAGACCACCCAGGGTCAAGCCAAATAATTTTATAAATTCGCGTCGTGAAAAATTGTCGCCTAGTTTCATAATATGATTAATCTAATCCAATTTATCTTAAAAGTCAACTTTATTTGGTTTGAATGATGTTAATCTTTCATTCAAGATCAAATTTTTTACTTCATCAATTTCAGGGCTCCACCATGCATCCCCCGCCTGATAAGGTACATTTTCACGAATCATGGAATATGCTTTTCCTGTACCCTTCCCCAAAACCAGGTCCGGGTCCTGCCTTAATCGCAAGTCAAGTGCCCTGGCTGCAGTATAGAGTTCAATTGCAATTACGTGGGCTGTATTGGCAATGATCTCTCTGGTGTGCCTGGCTGCCGTCATTGCATTCGCATTGTGATCTTCCTGTTCCGCAGAAGTAGGCAAAGACCGCACAGAATCCGGGGATGCCAGAGTCTGGTTCTCAAGCACAAGGGAAGCCGCCGTATATTGCGGCATCATCAAGCCAGAGTTCAATCCCGCAGCCGATAACCGATCAACCAGCATGGGAGGGAGATCGGCATTTAAATGACCATCCGTCAATCTAAAAACGCGCCTTTCAGAAATTGAAGCAACTTCTGACATGACAATGCTCAAAAAATCCATCGCAACGCCAACTGGTTCACCGTGAAAATTCCCTCCCGACACAGCTACTCCGGGAGAAAACAGCAGGGGATTATCTGTGGCTGCGTTAATTTCTGTTTCTGTGATCCTTTTTACAAAGTCAAGGGTATCCCAGGCAACGCCCTGAACCTGCGGGGCACACCTCAGCGAATAGGCATCTTGCACCCTGCCATAAGCATTAATCAGCGAGCTGCCTTCAGTCAGTTCACGAACCGATTGAGCAACTCGCATTTGCCCTTTGTGGCCCCTCACACGATGCAAACGTTCATCAAACGCCGCAGAACACCCCATCACGGCTTCCAAGGTCATCGAAAGAGATATCTCCCCGGCATTCAACAAAGTCTCAGCATCATGAACTGCCAAAGCTCCAATGGCAGCAGAGAATGTAGCGCCGTTATTAAGGGCCAATCCCTCTTTTGAACCAAGAATGATTCGCTCAATGCCAGCGCGCTTCATCGCTTCCTTACCTGAAAGAATTTCACCTTCAAAGATCGCTTGGCCAGACTCAGCCCCATCATCTTTCTCATCTGTGGTAAATACAAGCGCTAAATGCGAAAGCGGCGCAAGATCGCCGGATGAACCCAAAGAACCTTGAGAAGGGACAATCGGCGTCACACCTTTATTCAGCAAAGCAATCAGAGTCTCAACCACAGAAACCCTGACGCCAGAAAACCCTTTGGATAGGGTATTGGCACGAACAAGGATTGCCGCCTTGACGATCTCCTCATCAAGCGATTTCCCTGTACCAACTGCATGGCTGAGGATCAGATTGCGACTCAATTGAGCTGAATCTTGTGATGGAATGCGGTGTTCAGCGAATATACCAAACCCCGTGTTGATCCCATATACCGGCTCACCACGCTCCACAATTTGTTCCACCCACTGGCGCGATTCCTTGATCGCTTCCTTTGCTGATTCTGCAAGCGCAACCTTTTCACCGTGCCTGGCGACTGCAATAACATCCTCAATTCTAAGGCTCTGGCCATCAATAATTATTTGTTTCAAAACATAACTCCTGATATCTAAAAGACAATCATCCCAATAATAACTGAGACAAGCGGTATGCTGATGTTATCAATGTTTTCTAAAGGCAATGATTCAATAAAGGCTGAAATTAACGCAATGAATAAAATGGGTAAAATTGTTTCACTAAGCGTGAGGTCTAAATATCCCTGGCTAATAAATACCCAGACCATCAAACAGGCAAATACAAAACCCCCGATCAGCACCGTCATTGAACCTGCAAGCGTCTTTTTTGGAGACCAGGGCAGCTTGTAGACGTCCACATGATTGCCAATAATATCAGCCAGGGCGTCACCGCCGCATAAAATCATTAAAGCCACGATGCCAACTGCTGAATTACGCCAATATACAATCGTCAGAATGACAAACACCAGTCCATAGAAAAGCGGACCTTTAAGTATCTCTTTTCGATCCCCGGTACGTGACATAGCTTCTACTGCGGATGGATCGTTGATAACACCTGAACCCACGAGGGCAAATTGTAAGGTGATCCCTAAGGGTACAAGGACGGCAATAGTAGGCGCGAATAGTGAAGAATTAAAAAGCATCCAGCATAAAACAAAAAATGGGCCGGTGCCAATATGAATAATTTTCCTGCTGGTTTTGCTGGTCACCCACCCTTTATGAGCAAAATAATCGTTAATACGCAGCCTTAACAAAGCAATAACCAGTGTTATTGCCAGGGCGATGAAGTTATTATTCAACACAAGATCGTCACTTTCATGCCATTATGATTAAATTAATGGCCAATTTCATCGATCCCGACGATCCAACGTTCGTTCAACTTCTCGTTCCATGTCGCGTTTCTTAATCGACTGGCGTTTATCATATTGGCGCTTTCCTTTTGCCAAAGCAATTTCTACTTTTGCAAGCCCATCCCGAAGGTACAGCATCGTTGGAATGATTGTCATTCCTTTCAAACGAACGCCATCCCATAATGCATTGATTTCGCGTTTATGCAGCAATAACCTTCGCTCACGTTCAGGATCATGGTTAAACGCACTTGCCTGATCATAAGGGGCGATGTGTGCCCCAACCAACCATGCCTGGCGACCATTAGTCCTTACGTATGCCTCTGAAAGAGAAACCTGCCGGGCGCGGATAGATTTTATTTCCGACCCTCGAAGCTCTATTCCGGCTTCGTAAGTGTCAAATAACTCAAATTCAAATTTCGCTTTTCGATTTCTTGCAATAATCTTTATGTTGTTCACAGTTCCTTATTTTAACACAGACTAAGGAGTTAATGAAATGCTTCCTAAAATACACTATAGAATCGACAACATACTCAAAAATAACTGATACTAAAGAACCCATAATTCATGGGTATAATAAGAAACTGAGAGAAGAAAATCAAGTAAAAGAGGTAGGTTATATGGAAATTACACTTGCTTTAGGCGGCGGCGGCATGCGAGGTGTCGCCCACATCGGTGTGTTGAGAGCCTTAGAAAACCACGGTTTTAAAATTAGAGCAATTGCAGGAACAAGTGCTGGCGGACTTGTTGGGGCAGTTTATGCAGCCGGGTACAGCACTGAAAAAATTGAGAAAACGGTCAATGACATGGGTGCGAACTGGTCGTTTTGGCACCAATCTAATGACCAGCCATCCCTTTTAGGAATTTCAGGTTTAGCAAACACGCTTTCAGAATTGTTGGCAGACCGAACTTTTGATGAACTAAAAATCCCATTTGCTGCAACTGCAGTAAGTTTATATTCTGGTGAAGAAATCATCCTGACCAAAGGAAAAGTTATCGATGCGGTCATGGCAACTATTGCGGTTCCTGGCGTATTCCCAAGCCAGGAAATTGGTGGACGAGTATTAATTGATGGCGGTGTGTTAGACCCGGTCCCCGTACAGGTTGCCCGCTGGATGCGCCCTGACCTCCCTGTTGTTGCAGTCATACTGCATAAAACACCGGAAGGCTGGGTTCCAGATGAACTCCCTCTACCCATCTCAATTCCAGGACCGAGCTCAATCATAGAACGTTTAACAAAATTGCGCCCGGTACAGGCGCTTAAAATTTTTACCCGTGCTAGTGAAGTCAGCAGCAAACATTTATCAGAATTGTCAATGAGCCTTTACAAACCAGAAGTTATCGTCACCCCGCGAGTCGGACACATCGGCTTGCTTCAGAACATCAATGCCGAAGAGATGATCCAGGCAGGGATGGATGCGACAGAAGATGTATTAAACCAAATTGAATCAGAAGCAAACTGGATGAAAAAACTTCAGCGCATGGTAAAAGGAAATGTTCGTCCAAGCGAAAAACCAGAAATTTGGGGAGATTTAGATTAGCAATCTGTAATTTAAGGTGATAGAACAAAAAATGAGTGAAAACAACAGCCCCCAGCAAACAATAATAAAAGATTGGGCCTTCAGGATCAAGCAACCGCGCCAATTAAGTGATCAAACGCGAGTAATGCTGCTGCTTCACGGTTACATGGGAAATGAAAATGTGATGTGGATATTGACAAATCCTATTCGTGACACACATCTCTTCATTGCACCCAGGGCACCTGTAAAAATTGGGGCAGAGCAATTCGCCTGGCATAAAATCACACCTCAGTGGCCTGGGCTTGACACGTATCGAAAACTGGCAGATCAACTATTGGAACGTGTCGAAATTTGGCTTGAGGATAATGGGATAAAGACTGACAGCTATGACGTCATGGGGTTTAGCCAGGGTGCAGTGATGGCTTATGCTTTAGCCTTTTTATATCCCGAAAAAATCAATAAAGTAGCTGCTCTGGCAAGTTTCATCCCTCAAACATGGCGATCATCCATCGACACTGACGGGATTAAGAACAAAGATTTTTTCATTGCTCATGGCTCTCAGGACGAGATCATACCGATCAACAAGGCATCTGGATCGGCAAAATGGCTTGAAGAACATCAAGCCAATGTCACTTTTTGTGAAGCGGATATTGGTCACAAGTTAAGTGCGGATTGTTTTAAGGGCTTGGGGAACTTTTTCAGTTAATAAGCCTTATCGACCGCTGATCAGGGCAATAACCCCAAGAAATAAACCCAAAGATCCGAGACCAACAATAATCAATCCAACAGGAACACCACCAACACCCCCGTTATTCACTTCAGAAGTGAAAGTAGGAATTTCCAAGGGTGGTGGCTCCGTAAACGTGGGTAATCTTGTTGAATCCGGCGTGATCAAGAATTGTGCAGCCAGCGTTGGGTCAACCGTTTGCGTCATATTCGGGGTAGATGTTGGCGGGGGTTCCAGCAAAGGCAAATTACCACCAAAAATGGAGACGTAATTCCCATAGACCCAGGCTTTTCCACCAGGGATGCCAGGGTACTCAATTTGAACCCAATCGCCATACCGCCCAAGCGCATTTGCTTCCTGGCCGACAATTAATACCCCGACCTTTTCGGTTAAAGCACTGGGACCAGCCCTGACATTGATTTGAGTTTCATTGGCAGCAATCGCATTCACGATCACATAAGGTCCGCGCGGCGTACTGGTTACAGTTGGTATCACACCTGTGGGCTGCTGGGCAAGCGGTCCCGCCTGAACCTGCCCCACAAGAGTCAGGCCAACAATAATCATCAGAAAAAATATCACAAAAGATGTGCGAATCAAGCGATTTTTCATAAAGAACAGCATATAATCTAGTCCTATCAACCTGCAAAGGGATTATAATCCATGGTGAATAATTAAGAAAGTGAAGCAAAAACGGTACTATTCAAGCTCAGAAAGGTTTTCAATGCCAGATACCCGCTTCTTTCATGGTGATCTAAAACCCAGCGATTTTGCCCGAGATATCATTGCCTATTTCAATCGCGGATCTTACATTGTTCAGCAAATTGGTCGTGACCCAAAGATTGCTGTTCAGATCTCCACACACCAGGCTGCACGATCTGGTGGACAAACGGCTCTGACAATCACTATCCATGAAGTTGAGGATGGGGTTTCAATCCAAATTGGGAAACAAGCTTACCTGGGTGTGGCTGCCAGTCTCGGCTATACAGCTTTAAGCGCACTTCGCAACCCCTTATCCCTGCTCGGACGTATTGATGACATCGCTCAGGACATTGAATCTATTTCTCTTGCTGATGAATTATGGGAAGTTGTTGAAAAAACAGCACGACAGCACAGTATTGGAAAAGCCCTATCTGAGAAATTACAGCGAAATATTTGCCCATACTGCAACACTGCAAATCCCATCAGTGAGGGACGGTGTATTGCTTGCGGTGCACCTCTTGGTGATATTCAACCCCGAACCTGTATGAATTGTGGATTCGTTGTTCGAAATTTAGACCGAGAATGCCCTAATTGTCACGCTAAACTTCCCCCATGGTAAAAAAGGCCAGCTTATATTTCTTAGCTGACCAGAATGACTCAGGTTACGTCTTAAATTTCACGCCATTTCCTGCCATCATTACGGATAAAATCATCTGCCCCATGGGGTCCTTGTGTACCGGCTTCGTAAACTGGCAAATTTTGCAGATCCTGGGTTTCCCAGGCTTCTATGATTCCATTGGTTAAACGCCAAGCTTCTTCCACCTCATCACTCCGCGTGAACAGTGTGGCATCTCCCAGAAGGCAATCTAACAGCAGCCTTTCATACGCTTCAGGAGGTTCCCCACCAAACGCTTCTGCATAGCTGAAATGCATTCTCACTGGTTCAATACGCATATCATTTCCTGGTGCTTTTGCACCAAGATATAATGTGATTCCTTCATCAGGTTGAATGCGAATAATCAGAACATTTGGTGCTTCCCCCGCTAAATTCCGCTGTCCAAACAAGGCTAAAGGAACTTGTGTGAATTGAATCGCAATTTCGGTAACGCGCTTTGGCAGCCGTTTGCCGGATCGTAAGTAAAAAGGAACACCGGCCCACCGCCAGTTATTTACATACAATCTTGCAGCCATGTATGTCTCTGTGATTGACTCAGGGGCAACATCGGGTTCATCCCGATAACTTGGGACTCTATTCCCATCAATCGTTCCACTGACATATTGTGCCCTGAATGTATTCTCTAGCGCTTTCTCACCCGAAATCTCGTTGATGGATTTCAACACTTTTACTTTTTCATCACGAACAGATTTCGCATTAAAAGCAGCAGGCGCTTCCATTGCCGTCAATGTCAATAATTGTAAAAGATGATTTTGGAAAACATCTCTTATCACACCTGCCTTGTCGTAATACCCCGCCCGTGTGCCAACCCCATCTGATTCCGCCATAGTGATTTGAATATGATCAATGTATTTACGGTTCCAAAGTGGCTCAAAAATACCATTCCCAAACCGAAACGCGTGAATGTTCTGGACAGTTTCTTTGCCCAGATAATGATCCATACGATAAATTTGTTCTTCAGAAAATACAGAATGGAGTTTTGCATCAAGTGATTGTGCTGTTTCAAGGTTACGTCCAAAAGGCTTCTCCACAACAATTCTTCGCCATCCATTGGTGCAGGATTCCATTTCCGTTGCACCAATATTTTCAACGATTGTTGAATACCACCCGGGCGGTGTTGAGAGATAAAACAATGTGTTTTGAATACCCAGTTGATTGATAGCCTCTTGAAGCTTTTTGTAACCTTCTTGATCTTGAAAGGTTGACTCAACATAATAAGCATTATCCAACAAACTATCCAAAACTTTTTCATCAATTGGTTTTGTTCTACCATAATCGACGACGCCCTGGCGAAGGACGTCGCGCATTTTCTCATGGCTCCAGGGGCGTCTTGCAAAACCTAAAATATAAAAAGGTTCTGGAAGGCGTCCAATTTTCGCATTCTCGTAAAGTGCAGGCATCAGCTTCCGCCTTGCCAGGTCACCTGTCACACCAAAAATGACTACGGCAACACCTCCTGAGCAAGGTTCAAGATTGACATCAATTTCAGCCATAAAATCTCCATTAATTGCGTAATGATACAAAGGCTAATCAATTAACAATTCTACCCGAATTATGAATAATAATTATTAATGGCGATTTTATTTTAAGCAACACGCTCTTAATTTTATGAAATAATTTGACTACAGAACCTTCTTCAATTAAAAATTATTGGTCTTCGATTTGCGTTTCACAAGAAAATTGAAAAACCCGGATGTAAATACCCATTATAATAAAGGCATTCATTTTTATTATCAGGAGAAATTATCATGACGAAAATAATTGCAGATACCACCTGCGGCCTGCCGCTTGATGAATTGAGTATGCTTCGAATCGATGTAATCCCACAGATCATCATTTTTGACGATCAACCTTTTCGAGATGATACGGAAATCGACACCCCAACCTTCCTTTCGAAATTAGAGAAGGCAAAGGATCTTCCAAAAACCGCTGCCCCACCGCCTGCCCTTTACGAACCTTTATTTGAAGCCTGCGCAAAGGCAGGGGAATCCATTGTCATCCCGACGCCTTCAAAAGACCTCAGCGGCACCTTCAGATCAGCAGAAATTGCTGCCGAAAATATCACTGACGCCGATGTCCACATCATTGATACTCGCACGGTTGCCGGTGGATTAGGGGTTCTGGTCAAAATGGCAAAAAAATGGGCAGATGAAGGCTTGCCAGCAGAAGTAATCGCCCAAAAGATTGTGGATTTAAGCCAGCGGGAAGTTGTTTACTTTTTAGTTGATACCCTGGAGTATTTGTACAAAGGTGGTCGAATCGGAAATGCCTCGTATTTGTTAGGCAGTGTATTACAGATGAAACCCATCCTGGGATTACTCGACGGCAAGGTGAATGCAATTGAAAAACAACGTACTTCTGCAAAAGCATTGAACCGACTTAAAGAACTGGTCCTGGAAGAATGTCCAAAAGGCGAAATCTCACACATCACCGTAAGTCACTGCGGTGGAGAAGAACGAGCGACGAAATTAGCAGGTGAATTAGCCAAAGCATTGAATATCGAAACGATCCCCGTCTATGTCGTTCCACCTGCAATTGTTGTACATACGGGACCTGGCGTAATTGAAGTGAGTTTCTTCAAATCTGCCTGATGTGAATTTCACAAATCATAATTACAGCCCGGATTTACCGGGCTGTTTGTTAATATGCCTCTTCTAAAATCCGCAGCAGCGTATCTGTATCCAATTTAACAGGGTTTTTCTGCATACTTGATGAAATACTGGCTTTTTCAATAATGCTTCCAAAATCACTTCTCTTTATCCCGGTTGCCTTTAATCCGGGGATATTTAACTGCCTTGCCAAATTTTCGATCCAGACAATCCCCTCGTTAATACTTGCATTGGGTTTACCGGTTATCCATTGTGCAATTTCGACAAATTTTTTCTGAACAACTTCCATATCTCCACGCTGTGAAATCTCGAGCGCATTGAATTTCATAACAGCGGGCAGAAGGCTCGCACAAATCGCCCCGTGCGGCGCATTGAACATGCCTCCAATTGGACCTGCAAAGCCGTGTACCGCACCCAATCCACTGTTTCCCAAAACAAGGCCGCCAAAAAGACTCGTTAGCGACATATCATACCTTGCCTGCAAATCACTGCCATTTTGAAAGGCGTTTAATAAAGCCCTGCTTCCCCTGAGAATGCCCTCTTTTGCCAATGCATCCGTCATTGGGTTGGCTTTATTGGATACATACCCTTCAATTACCTGCGTTAACGCATCCATCCCCGTACTCGCAGTGACCGATGGCGGCATGGTCATAGTCAATTCAGGGTCAACAATTGCAAGTTTAGGGATCATCAAGGGACTGCGTATGCTGACCTTTACATGATGAACCTCAGAGGTAATCACAGCATTACGGGTAACCTCAGTCCCGGTCCCGGCAGTTGTTGGAATAGCAATCATTGGTGCAGGTGAATTGGTAATCTTTTTCCCCCGACCGATGACTTCGAGGTAATCCATCAACTCACCCTGATTGGTCATCATCGCTGAAATTGCTTTGGCTGCATCAAGGACAGACCCACCCCCATAACCAATAACAAAGGTGCTCCCAGAGGACTTTGCCCGAGAAAGGCCATCTTCAATTGTTGAAATATTCGGTTCTCCCTCAACCCGAAAGATCTCGTAAGATAAATCTCCTTCTTCCAGGAAGTTGATCAAGTTATGCGTTGGCACAGACCCGCTTCCGCAAACCAGCAGCACTTTCCGTCCAAATTCTTTTGCTGATTCCTTTACTTGAACAAGAGTACCATTCCCAAAGACAATTTTTTCAGAAGTGACAAATTCAAAGTTTTTACCTAAAGCCATCCATCTTCTCCTGGATAGACATTATTGAAAATTTGTTTTGTGCGTGGAACCGCCATCATATCAGCAACAGTTTCATTCCAGGTGTGGTAATGCACAGTTTCTTTGTGACTGGCTGTGTCTTCTTTTGTGCGGTAAACTTCAACCAGCACAAAATGATTTTTATCTTCGCGGTCTTGTAAAACATCAAATCTCAAA